>JANYCC010000450.1 GCA_025360495.1 Verrucomicrobiota bacterium
CCTTCGTGGCCCAGCGGGTGCTGGAGTTGCGTGACGAAGGGGTCTCACTCGACGAGATCTGCGTCTTATATAGGTCGCATTTTCACGCGCTCGAACTGCAGCTCGAACTGACCCGGCGCAACATCCCGTTTGCGATCACCAGCGGCATCCGTTTCTTCGAACAGGCGCATATCAAGGACATGGCCGCCTATCTGAAACTGGTGGCGAACCCCTTCGACGAACTCGCGTTCAAGCGGTTGGTCCGGATGCTGCCCGGGGTCGGCGGGAAGGGCGCGGAGAAACTCTGGAACGCCTTCCGGGACGCCTTGGAACGGCTCTTTGCCGGGTTGCAGCAAGCCTCGCCCACGGAACCCGCCGTCGTCCCGGAACTTTCCGACAATGATGGCGAAGCTCCCCCGGCCGCACCCGCGGGACCGCACCCGGCCGATGTCCTGGCGGAGGCCCTGTCCATTGCGGGCCGCGCGGCGCCGAAGAAGACCGCGGTGTCCTGGGCGCAGTTCAACGCGACCCTGGCCCAGGCGGCGGCGCCGGATTTGCGGGTGTCCCCCGGCGGGCTGATCCGTCATGTCCTGGGCGCGGATTACGAGGATTATGTCAAGGCGACCTATGAGAACCCGCGCAACCGGCTCGAGGACCTGGAGCAACTCGCCATTTATGCCGACCAATTCGCCTCCACCGCGGAATTCCTGACCCAACTCGCCCTGCAGACGAATCTGGAGGCCGAGGCGTCGGGGCCCGCGCCGGAGGATGACGAGCGGATGCGCCTGTCGTCGGTGCACCAGGCCAAGGGGTTGGAGTTCCGGGTGGTGTTCGTGATCATGCTCTGTGAGGGATTGTTCCCCTCGGGCCGCTCTCTCGACACCCTGGACCATGTGGAGGAGGAACGGCGGTTGTTCTATGTGGCGGTGACCCGGGCCAAGGACGAATTATATCTGTGCCGTCCCTTGCTCCGGTTTGCCCAGGGGGCGGAGACGATGCAGCAGGAGTCGCGTTTCCTGATGGAATTGCCGCGGGAATTGGTTGAGGAATGGAATGTGCATGTGGCCTGGGGCGCTCACGGGGGTGTCGTGCCGGGCGGACGCGCGCGACCGAAGCCGGACGGCGATGGGGACGGGGAGCCCTTCTGAACGGCGTCCTCCGGGTTCGGAGTCCCGAGGCTCGGAGTCCCGGGCTTTAGCCGGAAAGTCGTCCGCCCACGCGATACCGGCGAGATCAACCGACACAACGTCCGCGAGATCAGGTGCCGTGGGTGCGAGTGACCGGCTGAAGCGCGGGACTCCGAACCCCGAACCCCGAACCTCGTACCCTGACCACTCCTTGCTTCCCGTTCCGCCGCTTTCTGGCATGTTGCTTCCAGTTCCCATGGTCGCGTCGCTCCGAGTCGTGTTGGCGATCCCGCTGCTCCTGCTGGGTGGCGGAGTCCTCGCGGCCGACCGTCCCGGGGCCGATCCCGATGGTTGGGCCAATCTCCCGCGTCTCCGGGCGCGGGGTCCGATCACCGATGCCGAACGCTCTTGGTGGGCTTTTCGTCCGGTCACACGCCCCCAGCCGCCCAACCCCACCACCTGGGATCATAATCCGATCGACACCTGGGTCCGCACCGCCTTGGTGGGCGCCGGCCGTGCCCCCACCGCTGAGGCCGAACCGCGCGTCTTGGTCCGGCGCTTGACCTTCGATCTCACCGGTCTGCCCCCGACGCCGGGCGAGGTCTCCGCGTTCGAGTCGGATTGCCGGCTGCGGGGACGGCGACCGGCGGTGGCGACGCTCACCGAACGGTTGCTCGCGTCGCCCGCCTACGGGGAACGCTGGGCCCGTCATTGGCTCGACCTCGTCCGTTACGCCGAGTCCGATGGCTACCGGGTAGATGACGGCCGGCCCGACGCGTGGCGATACCGCGACTGGGTGGTGGAGTCGTTCAACCGGGACCTGCCGTATGATGAATTCGTCCGGGCGCAATTGGCCGGGGACGAATTATGGCCCGACGATCCGATGCGCGCCCGCGTGGCCACCGCCTACCTGCGGCACGGAATTTATGAGTATAATAATCGCGATGTCCGCGGCCAGTGGCAGACGCTGCTGAATGACCTCACCGACGTCACCGCCGACGTCTTTCTCGGGATGGGGGTCCAGTGTGCGCGGTGCCATGACCATAAGTATGATCCCATCCTGCAACGTGATTACTATCGGTTGCAGGCGTTCTTCGCCCCCTTGCTGCCCCGGGATGACCTGAGCGTGGCGACGGCCGCGGAGGAAGCCCGGCACGCTGCGGCGATGGCGGCGTGGCAGGAGCGCGCCCGTCCGGTGCTGGCGGCCATCGAGGAGATTGAGGCCCCGGTGCGGGTGCGGGCGGAGCACGATGCCCGGGCCAAGTTCACCGAGGACATCCAGGGACTCCTGGTGCGGCCACCTGCCGAACGAAGTCCTTTTGAACATCAGATCGCCGAGTTGGCGCACCGGCAGGTCACCTATGAGTGGGGTCGCCTCGGCACGCATATGAAACCGCCGGAAAAGGCGGCCCTTTCCCCGCTCCGGGAAAAGTTGAAGGAGCTGGAGCGCGATCGGCCCGCCCCGCTCCCCCGGGCCTATACGGCCACGGATGTCGGCCCGGTGGCGCCGCCGGTCCGGATGCCGCGTGGCGGGGATGTGGAAGTTGAGCCCGGGTTCCTGTCGGTGCTGGATCCGGGCCCGGCCGTGATCGATTGCCGGGGGTTGCCGGCGAACACGACCGGGCGGCGCGCGACCCTCGCCCGCTGGCTGACCGATCCCCGGAATCCGCTGACCGCCCGCGTGATCGTCAACCGCGTCTGGCAACAGCATTTCGGCACGGGATTGGTGGCCAGTGGGAACGATTTCGGTGTCCTGGGAGAACGTCCGTCGCATCCCGAGGTTCTCGATTGGCTCGCCACCGAATTGGTGGGGCATGGTTGGAGCCTCAAGCATCTTCACCGACTCATCGTCACCAGCGCCACCTATGCCCAGGCGTCCGCCCACCCGCGTCCGGATGGCAGCGCACCCGATGCCCGGCGACTCGAGGGATTCCCCCTGCGACGACTCGATGCCGAACAACTCCGCGACGCCCTGCTCGCGGTGGGCGGCGGGTTGGATCCGGCCGCGCGCGGTCCCTCGGTGAACGGGGATCGGCCGCGGCGTTCGGTTTATACGCGGGTGTTGCGCAACACGCGGGATCCGGTGTTGGGCGCCTTCGACACCCCGGAACAATTCTGCAGCAATGCCCGGCGCAGCACGACGACCACGCCCACGCAGGCATTGTTGATGATGAACGGCGGGTTTGTGGAGCAACGGGCGCGCGCCTTGGCGATCCGCGTGGAGGAGGAGGCCGGCCCGGTCGCCGCCGACCGGGTCAAGTTGGTGTTTCGTCGCGCCTTCGGCCGTTCGCCCGATCGCCAGGAGCTGGCCGATGCGCAAGCATTTCTGGTGCGCCAGGAAGCCATGGCCCGCGACCAGGCCGGCCCCGGCAGTTGCGCCTACCGCCCGGATCGCGCGGCCCTCACCGACCTCTGCCACGCCGTCCTCAACAGCAACGAGTTCTTATATCTCGATTGAACTTATGAACGACCCGCGTTGCCATCGTGTGGACCGGTTCCAATCCCGGCGGGAATTCCTGCTGCGGGCCGGGGGCGGTTTCGGGGCGGTGGCGCTGGCCGGGATGTTGCAGGCGGGATCGGGATCAGCCGCGGGCGTGACGAATCACCGCGCGCGGGCCCGTCGCGTGATCTTCCTGTTCATGGAGGGCGGTCCCAGTCACCTCGACCTGTTCGATCCCAAGCCCGAACTGAATCGTCTGGCCGGCAAACCCATGCCGGCGAGTTATCCGCGCCCGATCACCTCGATGGGCGAGGCCAACAGCCCGTTGCTGGCCTGCCGCCGCACCTGGGGTCAGCACGGCCAGTCCGGTCTGTGGCTGAGTGATTGGCTGCCGCACACCGCCCAATGCGCCGATGACTTATGTGTGTTGCGCTCGTGTTGGGCGGACGGCATCAACCATTCCTCGGGGATCTGCCAGATGAACACGGGGTCCATCCTGGCCGGGCGACCCTCCCTCGGGGCCTGGGTCAATTACGGGTTGGGAACTGAGAACGGCAATCTCCCGGCCTTCGTGGTGCTGCAGGATTCCAATGCGACGGTGGTGAACGGTGTCCGCAATTGGGGTTCCGGCTTCATGCCCGCCACCTATCAGGGCGTCCCCTTTGCGTCCGGACCCGTCCCCATTGCCAATCTCTCCCGCGGTGAAGGCGTTTCCCCCGAGCGCCACGACGCGCGGCTCGAACAACTCGCGCGCCTCAACCGGGCCCATGCCGGTCCCCGGGCCCAACAGACCGAACTGGAGGCCCGGATCCGCGCCTATGAACTCGCCGGACGCATGCAGGCCGAGGCCCCGGAAGCCGTCGACATCGAACGTGAAACCCCCGCCACCCGTCGCCTCTATGGCATCGGGCAACCGGAGACTGAATCGATGGGGCGCCTGTGCCTGCTGGCCCGCCGTCTCGTCGAGCGCGACGTCCGGTTCGTCCAGATTTATCACGGGAGTGGCAACCGTTGGGACGCTCATTCGGGCATCGAAAAGAACCACGCCGAACTTTGCCGGAGCCAGGACCAACCGGTCGCGGCGCTGCTGACCGATCTCAAGTCGCGCGGTCTGCTGGACGACACGTTGGTGATCTGGGGCGGGGAGTTTGGCCGCACGCCCATGTCGGAAAAGGGCGACGGTCGCGACCATAATCCCACGGGTTTTTCCGTATGGATGGCGGGCGGGGGAGTGCGTGGGGGCCAGGCGATCGGCCAGACCGACGACTTGGGATTGCATGCCGTCGAGGACCGCATCCATGTCCATGACCTGCATGCCACGATCCTATGGTTGTTGGGCCTCGATCATTCCGCGCTCGTTTACCGGCACCAAGGCCGTCCGGAGCGACCGACCCTGAATGAGGGCGAGATCGTGCGGCGCGTGGCGGGATAGGAGATGGGAGATAGGAGATAGGAGATGGGAGATAAGTGAGGAGGCGATAGGGGGACCGACTCAACCGTTCAATAAGATATGTTACGTGACACGTTTCACGTAACACGTTTCACGTTTCACGTGATCATTTCACCCGCAGCACCCTCCCGTTTTCACTGTCGCCCACGAGCAACGCGCCATCCCGATCCGCCCAGACGCCATGCGGGCGCGCCAGTTGGCATTGCAAGGGATCGGCCGAGAACGTTGATCCCGAGGTTCCCGTTCCCAACACCCGCTCGATTTTACCCGACCCCACCAAGACCCGGCGCAGCGTGTGACTCTCCGTGTCCGCCAGCACCACGCCGCTGACCTGGCCGTCCGTCCCGATCTCGATGGCCACGCCTTTCGGACCGGTGAGGCGTGCGGCCATCGCCGGACCGCCGTCGCCTGCAGGACCCGATTCCCCGGTTCCCGCCACGCGCCGGATTCTTCCGGAAGCCACATCGATCCGGAACAGTTGATTCCCCTCCCGCGTCGCCAGCCAGAGCCCGCCGTCCGGCGCAAAGGACAGGGTGCGCGGACCGTTCAACGGTGTCCCTTCGAGCGGTGCCTCGTCCGGGGTCTTTCCGGCTTTCCCGGTGCCGGCGAAGGTCCGGATCACCCCGGTCGCCCGGTCCACCCGCCGGATGACATGATTACCGGTGTCGCTGATGAACAGGTTCCCATCGGCGTCCAAGGCCAGGCTGT
Source organism: Verrucomicrobiota bacterium (assembly GCA_025360495.1). GTDB lineage: Bacteria > Verrucomicrobiota > Verrucomicrobiia > Limisphaerales > UBA9464 > UBA6176. The sequence continues at coordinate 5,705 of JANYCC010000450.1, forward strand.
GCGGTTGGTTCAGTGCGGCCTGGATGGCGGGACCGCCGTCGCCCGCATACCCGGGACGTCCCGTGCCGGCCACCGTTGAGATCAATCCCGACTTCCGGTCCACCTTCCGTATGGAATGGTTCTTCATGTCGGCGATGAAAAGACTCTCATCGCGATCCAGGCGGATTTCATGCGGCTGATTGAGTTGGGCTTTCCGGGCGGGTCCGCCGTCCCCCGCGTTGCCTGCCACGCCCGTTCCCACGACGGTTTGGATCCGTCCCGAGCGGGGAAGCCTTCGCACCACGTTGCCGTCGAATTCGCACCACCACACGGCGCCATCGGGGGCGCGCAAAAGTCCGAACGGGTTTTTCAGGACGACCTGGCCGGCGGGTCCGGCCGCCCCGGCGCCCGCGAGGATCTCGACCGACGCCGCGCGGGCGACCGCGACCAAGCCGATCAGGCCGACGAGGATGCCGGGGACTCTGCGGAACGGGAATGGGATCACCCCGGCGGATTACCCGTTGCCGCCAGCGGACACAAGGCTGGGGTGGAGGGAAGGATGAAGGATGAAAGTTGAAGGATGAACCGAATCCCTTTCAAGTTTCGGCCCGGATCGGCTCGTCCTTCAGTTTGATACCGAGCCAGCACAGGGCCCCGAGCGCCCCGATGACGGCCCCCACGCCCAAACCCCAATTCCAGCCCAGATGCGTGCCGATCCAGGGGGTGATCATGGGCGCGAGCAATCCGATCCCGTTGCCCCCTGTGTTCATGATGGCCGCGGACGTGCCGCCGCGCCGTCGACCCAGTTGGATCGCCACGGTCCAAAAGGAGGCTTCGCAAAGGCCGAGCAATCCGAGCGAGGCGGTGAAACAGGCGACGATCCAGGTTCGGTCGGTGGCGAAGATGCCGCACCCGAGCAACAGCGCGCTCAGGATCATCCCGACCCGTGGCACGAGCGTGGCCCCGGTCCCCATGCCCCACACGCGAACGGCCCGGTCCGTCAGCCATCCACCCAAGGGCATGCACACGGCCATGGCAAGGCTGGGCAGGCCGGCGAAAGTCCGGCTGTCGGCCGGCGCCATGTGCAACACGGAATCGAAATAGTAATGGAGCCAATAAAAGAACAGGTATTGGAAGTAACCCACTGCCGAATAGCTAAGCGTGAGCAAACATAAGTTCCGGAGGCCGTGCGGTGCCAATCCGGCGGATCCGGCCGGGCTGGATGCGACCTCGGATTCTCCACCTGATTCGGTAGCGGCACTCCCGGAAGGGGAACCGCGGATGTCACGGACGGCACGGATGGGGGAAGACAGTCTATCGGGTCCATCCGCGTTATCCGTGTCATCCGTGGTCAGAACCTTTCTTGATTCCTGCTCCACGGCCAGGCTTGTTGCAGGCGTGGGTGGGAGTGGCGTTGTGTCTGCGGGTCGGTCGGTGGCGAAGGCCAGCCAACCCAGCGCCAGGAGCGCTGTGGCACTGCCCGTGAGGACAAAGGCGACGGGCCAGTCGAACCGGTCGATCAGCCCGCCAAACACCGGATGGACGACCGCGTAAGCAAGGATGGACGCACCGGTGATGAGCCCGTTGGCCAGCGATTGGCGTCCGGGTGGAAACCAGTTCCCGGCTGCCCGGGCCGCGCCCGGATGCAACGGTGCGCTCAGCAATCCCATGAGTGAGCGCACGACGAGCAGTGCCATCCACACCTTGTCGGCGGCCAGGATCTGGAATCCGATCAGGCCGGTGAACACGCAGAAGAGAGCCGAGCCAAGACCCATCCCGACGAGCGCGAAGCGGGGGCCCCGGTGGTCTATCAACCAACCGCCGGGAATCATGAACACCGTATAAACAACGAGAAACGAGGAATAGATGACGCCCATCCGTTCCGGCGAGATGCCGAACTGCTGCATGATGCGCTCGTCCCCGGCGCTGGTGATGCTGGCCCGGTTGAAGTGGCTGATGAAGCACAGCGCCATCAGGAACGCCAGGATCATCCAACGGCGGCCCGTGGTGGTGGGAATGGCGACCGGGGATTTCACGGGCTTCACACGTTCCCGCCGGATTCCGCGACCAGATACCGCTTCACAAAGTCCTCGTTCAGGGTCAGTCCCAAGCCCGGACGATCGGGCACCGTAATGAATCCGTCCGGTCCGGCCTGGAATTTCTCGAGCGTCAATTCGTGGCGCATCGGCGAGTCATCGACGCAATCCTCAAAGATGAAGGCATCCCGGCAGGTGCTGAGCCAATGCAGCGACGCAGCCACGGTGATCGGGCTGGTATAGCAATGATTGCAGAGTCGGGCGTTGATCTCTTCGACCCGGGCCCGGATGAAGGCGCTGTCCGTGAAACCGCAGCGGGACGGGTCCACCTGGTAAATGTCCAGTGCCTGCCGGTCGATGAATGGGCGGAAGGATTCGCGACCGCATTCGGCCTCGCCCGCCGCGATCGGGATGGGCGAGCGGTCGCGCAGCCAGACATAGCCATCGACGTCCCACGGTCGGAGCGGTTCCTCCAGCCAACCGGGCCTGAACTCGGCAAACTGCTGGGCCCGACGCAACGCGGTCCGGGCGTCCCAGACACAACCCGCATCGATGAGGAGCGTGTTTTCCGGCCCGATCCCTTCGCGGGCGCCGCGCACCAATTCCAAGTCCAACGCCTCGTTCTGCCCCATCGGTTCCCAGCCGAATTTCACGGCCTTATATCCGCGTTCGATCCATTTGCGCCCGATGTCCCGGGTCTCGGCGCCATCGCGGCCGAACAGGATGCTGGCATAGGCCGGGATGCGGCTGTGATGACGGCCGCCGAGCAGGGTGTGAATGGGGACCCCGAACTTTTTGCCCTTGAGATCCCAGAGCGCCATGTCGACCGCGCTCATGGCGGCGATGGTCACCGAGGCGCGGCCGAAGTATTGGGTCCGGCGCAGCATCATCTGCCAGAGGCGCTCGGTCTCCAGCGGGTTTTCGCCCAGCAAAAGTCCGCGGAGACCGCAGGCGATGTTATGGCTGAACGGCGCGTCCACCACGGCCTTGATGACTTCGGGCGACGCGTCGGCTTCCCCGATGCCTTCCAGCCCGTCATCGGTGCGCACGCGCACCAGGACCACGTCCTGACAACTGGCGGTCTTCGCGGCGACGTTGGGAACGCGGAGAATCTGGCAGACAATCTGGACGATCTTCATGGCCGTGCGGGCGGGGGTGGGCGGTGAGGGGCGATTAACAACGAAGGGTGCAAGGCGTGCAATACTTCCCGGGGTGAGAAATGCGGAATGGGCGTATTTTGGGACTGCCCCGATGAAAGCCATCAGGGCGGCTCGGGTAAGATTGGAGCGTCCTACAGGGGCTTCCCCAGAGGGCGATGACTATGTCAAGACGCACGCCACAAAAACCAAGGCGCCATTCAACCTTGACTGCATTACGACAAAGGCAGCAGCATGGTCATGTTCGGCTTTACCCAAGCCTCCTTATGCATTTACACGGCCCTCTGCTCCCTCGCAACTTTTCGCTGGGGCGCAGCCTGCCAGCCCTCATGCTTTTGTCCACCCTCCTATGTCACGAGGCGCGAGCCTTGGACCCAGAGAGCCGCGTGGAAGCGCTCCGCGGAGGTTTGGCGAAAGAAGCGGTGACCATCGATCAGCTCGTACCGCGGGCCATGCATCATCAAATTGCCACCAACTCCGCGGGCAACCGCTATGTCGAGATCGCCAATGGCTTGAACTATCTCGACGACGATGGAGGCTGGCAGCCGACCGAATGCAGATTTGTTGCCGCAGAAAATGGCTTTTCAGTCATGACCGGACCGGCGAAAGTATTTCTGAAGTCCAATCTGAACCAGCCGGATGCCGTCAGATACGTGACGCCGGAGGGCTACTCGATCGAAAGTGCTCCGCTCTACCTTGGTTATTTCGATCCGGTGACCGGCAAGCAGGTCGTTCTGGCGCAGTTGCAGGACACCGTGGGGGAACTGGCTGCGACAAACGTTGTGGTCTATTCCGATGCCTTCGACGAGCTCCACGCATCGGTCCGTTATACCTACCTCTCCGGGGCGTTTCATCAGGACATCCTGCTGCACGAAAGTCCTCCGCCGCCCGGCGAGTTTGGCCTTTCCGACCGATCACGCCTGGAGGTCATCACGGAGTTCGCCCCGCCGGCGAACGAGCCCCTGATAGAAACACATGTGCTACGGACGGAACAGGACCCTGATGTGCGTGCGAAAATGGTGGAGCCCGATCTCGCAGACGATCTTCTCAAATTCGGGGAACATATGTCGATGCCGCCCGGTCAGGCGTTTGCCGAGGAGGAAAGCCAGGACGAACCCCACGAGATCCCGGTAAGCAAGCGCTGGCAGCCAGGTCCGAGACCTTTACTGATCGAAGGCATCGAGTATCGCGACCTCACGAGTTTGCTGCGAACCCTGCCGCAATACAAAAAAGGGTCGGCCGATATCCGCAAATCGCCCGTCAATGGGGTGGCGGGTGACTTTGCGCGCCCGCATCTTGAACGTCGACTCGGAGGGAATCCGAGATTGATCACCGCCTCAACCCGCCACCGTTCACAGCGGTCCGTCGTTCTTGACTACGTGGATGTCATCAACGCGCCGCCCACGACCTTTCAAAACGGGATCACGTACCTTGTCCGTTCCCCGAGTTACGGGACGGGCAATCCCATTACCTTTCATCGAGTTATATAATCATGGGAACGAAACGTTGGACATCGGTGGCTTGTGGCTGGCATGCGATCCCGCCAGACTCATGGATGCGACGGTTTCGCGCATGCTTCCGACGGGCACCTCGATTTCCCCGCACGGATTCTATCGCATCAATTTAAACGGAACACAGCCGTCCCACAGCCAGCAAAGGAATTGGCTGGATTCATCCCTGTTAGCCCGCCACAAGGCGGGTGTGAAAAACAAAAGACTAAGTCCAGCCAAGTCGAAAGTCAGCGGCCTCAA
>JANYCC010000473.1 GCA_025360495.1 Verrucomicrobiota bacterium
GTGCCCGCCAGCCCGGCGGACGATGTGGCTGCCTGGCAACGTTACCTGCGCGACCATTATGCGGGATTCGCGGAGTTCCTTTCGGTGAACCCCGGGCCGTGGACCAACTTCAGCCAGGTGCCCGTTCCCGCCGACCGTCCGGCGACGGCGCGGCTGCGGGAAGATTGGCGGCTTTATATCAACGAATCCGAGTCCGAGCTATATGGCGTTCAAAGGCGTCTCTGGCAGCAGTTTTTGGCCGGTCGGCACGTCGGCTTGGGCGCGCTCAACGCGGCGCATGGCACCGCGTGGGAGTCGTTCGACACCATCGCGTACCCCGCGGTGTTGCCGGCAAATCGTGCGCTCCTGCAGGATTGGTATGATTTCGAGGCGCGCGTGCTGGTCGCCCGCGAGACGGCGCACCAGATGTCCGTCCTCCTGCCGCTCTCTCCCGCCGCCGCGGGTGACCTGGACCAGCGTCGGGCACTCCTGTCCCGTACGCGCCGCATTGTGACCTTGGAACGGCCGGCCCACGCCACGTTCGACGTCAGATTCTACTGGGATCTGTTCCGCGTGGGCGAAGCGCGGTTGGGATTCGAATCGGTGTTGGGTCTGGGCGCCCGCGATCCGTCGTTGCGGTCGGCTGCGGTGCTCGGCCAGGCCTATCTTTCAGAGTCTTTCATTTCGACCCGTCGCCCGTATGACCGGGCGCAACGCAACGTGCTGGGAGAACTTCCCCTGAACTGAATCCGACCCAACCCATGAGCACTTTCTCCACCAACGGCACGGGAATCAGCAGCGCCCCGATCGACCCCCGCAAGCGTGTCCGCTATCTTCAGGGAATGGTGCTGGGTCCGGACGATTTCATCCAGGAATCCACCTACCATTCGCATCATAACCAACTGCTTGCGCGCGAGGCGATCGGGTACGGGACGCTGAGCGGGCTCAATGTGACGCTGGAGGATCGCGGCAAAGGATTGGAAGTCCGGGTCAGTGCCGGCGCCGCCTTGGATCGGTGCGGCCATCTGATCTGTGTGGGGCGTGACCAATGTGCGGTGATCAACGATTGGCTGCGGGTGAACCAGGCCGACTTGACGGCGCGGGGTTGGACGCCGGGCGGCAATGGGAGTGTGTGGGTGGTCCTTTCGCATCGCGAATGTCTCACCGACAGCGCGCCCGTCCCCGGCGAACCGTGTCGTTGCGACGACGCGGCGATGCAGGAATCCCGGATCCTCGACGACTTCCGTCTCGAACTCCGGGCCGTCACTCCCGAGCAGGACGAAGAGGCCGCGTCGCGCGATTTCTTCGACTGGATCCGGCTCATCCCCATCAGCTCCACGCCGCCAGCGGCCACGGTGGAGGAGTTCATCGACGCGGTCCGCACGGCGTTGATCGATCCCAGTTCACCGCCCTCGTCGCCACCGGATTTTCTTTATGGGTCGCCGCCCGCCAGTCTTGTGCTGGACCGGGCGCTCCTGCCGGAATACTGGCGCGCCGCGTTCCGGCTTTGGGTCACCGAATTGCGGCCGCGCTGGCATCTGAATTGTGCGACCGACGCTTGCGGCGGCGACTGCGGGTGCGGAAGCGGTGGAACGGGTGCCGCGGCAGTCCCGGCGACAGCGGAAAAGACGGGCGGGGTGTACCTGGCCGAATTGCGGCTCACGCTGGGATTGGGGACGCCTTTGACTCTCGGCTCGGCAGCCGCCGACCAGTCCGCCCGACCCATCGTGATGAACCTGCGCATGGTTCAGGAGTGGCTGTTGCTGGCCGGGATGATCGCCTAGGAACCCAGCGTGGCCCTCCCTCCGAATCGTCAACGTCCACGTCAACCTCAACGACAACCATCCCACCGGAACAACCCGCGATGAGTGCCTCACGATTTGCCCAACCGATCCTCACGGGGGGGCTCCGACTGCCGAGCTTCTTCAACGGCCGGCTCCTGGCGGCGGAAGATCTGTCTCAGCAACAGGACACACTCCAGTTGGCGCAACAGCGGTTGGGGATGGCCGTCGGTGCGGGGGTGGCGTTCGGTTTGGAAGTCTCGGAAATCCGACGCGAGGGCGGCGCCACCGAGATTCCCCGTCCCATTCTCCAAATCACCAAGGGACTGGCTGTCAACCTGGCGGGCCAGACGCTCTGGCTCGATGCCGACATTGAAATCCCATTCCTGCGCCCGCTCGATTCGACGCCCGCGGTGGGGGGAAGCTTTCAGGATTGCGGGCAACCTGATTCCGGCCTTCCCGAGGTGAGCGGCATCGACGGCGCCTATATCCTGACGGTGGGTCCGGCCGAGGCGCCGGACGGTTTGGCGCCGGTCAGCGGTTTGGGCAACCGGGCCGCGGTCTGCAGCCACCGGGAGATCGTCCAAGGCGTGCAGTTTCAGTTGAAGCTGTTGTTTCCCGCCTCGCAGTTCGCGGGTGCCGGTGACCGGTTGCGCAATCGGGTGGCCTATGCGTGTTTCGGCATACCTGATTTCTCGCAACTTGACCTGGCCGTTCCCACGCCCGTCAACCGGCAACCCGGCGTGCTGGACACCGTCCGGCCCGGACTTCTAAGCGACTGCGAAGTGCCGTTGGCGATCTTATATTGGACCGCGGCGGACAACCTGCAATTTGTGGATATGTGGGCGGTGCGGCGGCGGGTGGGCCGGGAGGTGCCGATGCAGTTGGGGAAGACCTTCCTGGTTGACCGCCGATTGGCCGAGGGCGAATCGATGATGTGTCAATTCCAAGGGCAGCTCTCCGACCTCTTGGCGGGCCCCAATCCTGAGCAGACCCGGGCCGTGGACTGGTTTCGCCATCTGCCGCCGCTGGGGATGGTCCCCTTGTCGGACCCGGGCTTGACGCGGGGTTTTCACGAGGACCTATTCCTGGACACCATCGTGCACCATCCCGTGGTCATCCTGGAAGGGGCCCGGGTGCAGGCCATGATCGCCACGGCACGGCAGTATCCGCCGACCGACCTCGATGCCCCTGTGGAGGCTGACCGCCAGGTGATGATCTGGCTTTATCGGATCCGGGAAATTGAGCAGCGGGCAGCCCTTCACGTCGCGG
>JANYCC010000005.1 GCA_025360495.1 Verrucomicrobiota bacterium
TTCGCGACGACCACCTGATACGCGCCCGCACTGCCGGTCGTGGTGGTGGCGATATTATAAACGGGAGCCGTCGCCCCGCCGATCGCCACCCCATTGAACCGCCATTGGAACCCGAGTGGATCCGTGCCCGTCGCGACCACCGTGAAGGACGCCGCCTCCCCCACGATGCGCGTCAATGGCACCGGCGCCGTCGTGATCGCCGGCGGCACCAAAATCGTCAGGGCGACCGGCGCGCTGGTCACGCTCCCGGCGGCATTCGCGACCACCACCTGGTACGCGCCCGCACTGCCCGTCGTGGTGGCGGCGATGTTATAGACGGGAGCCGTCGCCCCGCCGATCGCCACCCCATTGAACCGCCATTGGAAACCGAGCGGATCCGTGCCCGTCGCGACCACTGTGAACGACGCCGCCTCACCCACGATGCGCGTCAACGGGACCGGTGCCGTCGTGATCGCTGGTGGCACCAGAATCGTCAGGGCGACCGGCGCGCTGGTCACGCTCCCGGCCCGGTTGACGGCCACCAATGTATAATTCCCCGCATCGGCCAAACTGGCGGAAGGTCGGATCAGCGTGGCGGCGGTCTCCCCCGCCAGATCGATCCCTTCCCGTCGCCATTGAAGCGTCGGCACCGGAAATCCCGTCACCGTTCCTGTCAGCGTCAGCGGGGTCCCGACCACGACTGCCGATGAGGGTGTGGCCGCGACGGAGACGGTCGGCGGTTGATCCACAAAGACCCGTAATCCGGTGAAATCGAGATCGAAACGGCAGTCCGGAGTGTTGGGCGCAAATTGGTGGACCTCCACAGCGAGCAGGTTGGTGCCGTCCACGAGCAGGGACACGGGGAGATATACGGTCTGGAAGGCGGTCTCGGCGGCGCCGGTCACGTCTTCGGACGCGAAGGTGAGGAACGTGAAGCTGCCTTCCGGAAGATTGCTCCGCAGAACCTCGGTGTTGTTCAGGTAGACGATCGCCCCGTCGTCCTTCTGGAGCCGGAGCCGCAGTATGAGATATTGGGCGGGGCTGCTGACATTGAATGATTTCCGGAAATAGGTCGTGACCCATTTTCCATTGGGGTTGGGTCCGAAACCCACCGTGGTTCCGAGCCCGGCCTGTCCATATCCCAGCGGGGCCGGTCCGCCCGCCCAACCGCCGTCCCCATAACCACTCCCGCGCCATGCCGTCCCGAGATCGCCGCCCGCATCATTATATTTCCAGGTCGCACCGGTCCCGACCAAGGCCACCTCATCCAGGTCGGCATAGACAAAGGCGGAAAACGACGGCCCGACGGCGTCGATCCCGGCCACGACCGCGTCGGCCTGGGCCGGGTTGAAGGCATAACCCTCCCGGACCGGCCGGAGTGCATAGGTCCCGTTCGTGAGATTGGCGAATTGATAGAGGCCATCCCCCGCCGTCGGGGCCACGCGGCTCGCCGTGTTCACCACCTGCACCCCATCAACCGGCTCCCCGGCGCGCAACACCGTTCCCGCCAGACGGAACTGGGTGACGGTCCCCACCCGGACGACCGTCTGCACCATCGTCGTGCCGCCGCGGCGGTCGCTGACCACGCACCGGACCACATAATCCCCGGCGACGGAAAACGTGTGGTCGGCCGCGGCCGCGTTCGGCGGGATGGTCTCATCGGCGAAATCCCAACCGTAGGCCAGGCTGTCGCCATCCGGATCGCTCGCCGTGACATGGAACGTCAGGGTGGTCCCAACCGGCACCTCGGTGGCGACGGCTTCCAACGTCGCGACGGGTGGCTGGTTGTCCGGAAAGACACCGATCCGCACATCGAGATCGAGAGCCTCGGGGGTGGTCCCGGCGAGACCGAGGGTGGTTATATGGATGCCCGCGACCTGATCGCTGAAGGTGCGACCGGGCCTGAGGAAGGCGTCCCGGGCGCCGAAAAGGGTCCCCGGGGTGGTGTCGAGCAGCAGCGACGCCCGGTTGGAGTGGTCGCACCAGCGGATCGCGGCCGAGGCGGAGGAGATCGGGCTGTTGGTGTGGAGCCGGCGGAAATCAACCCAGTAATTGGTGCGGCTGTCGCGCGCGATGACGAGGGCGCGGGCCCCGGCGACGGCGTTGGTGAGGTCGAAGGCGTAGACCCGTTGGACACCGCTCACGGCGACGGGGGTGACCTGCTCGTCGGTGATCCATCCGAGGTACTGTTTATAGCGGGCGTTGAAATGCCGCGAATAACCGGTCGCCGTGCTCATGGTGTCCGATTGATCCCCGTATTCGACCTCCTTGCCGGAGCCCGTGACACTTTCGCCGCCGGTGTCCCAAAGGTTGGCATGGTTGAGGCCGAAATTATGGCCGAGTTCGTGGGCCATGGGACCGGCATGGGCATAGGCGTTGCGCAGGAACGCACCCTGGGCCCCGACATAGGCAAAACCGGAGAAACTGAAGCCGGCGACGTTCCCGAAACAGATCACGTCCTGGTCATAATTCGAGAGCACGTACCCGGCGGCGGTGGCCTTGGCGAGGGCGTCCGCGCGGAGTTTGGCGGTGCCCAGGGTCGGGTAAAGCGCGGCGGTGAACGGCATCCGCAGGACCGGGGTCAGGGCCGAGGCATCGCCCAGTTGGGAATAACCCATCTTCCCAAACGACATGTCCTGGTAGAAGGCGTCGAGATCGTGGACGAGATTGGTGCCTTGGGCATCGGTGAACGGCGCCCCGGGGAGGTCGCTGAAGTCAACGCGCACGAGCAGCAAGCGTTTGGTTCCAGAGGGGGCCAGGGAGGTGGGCGCGGCCCGGCGTTGGGCCCACACACCCAGCAATTCCGCGGCGGATGTCGGGGGTGTCCCGCAAACAAAGGGCTCCGGGTCGCCGCCGGCGGACTGGGCGCGAACCGGATGTTGAAATGCGGGGCACAGCAGCAGGAACAGCAGCGTGATGACGGACCTCCAAGAATCCAGTACCCGAAACCTCATGGCCCGGGGACGCTAACGGAAATCGCCGCCGGCACACGGACGAAAATCAGCGGGCTCAGTGGACGGGCGCATCTGGGCATCGTGGGAAGGCGGGTAGGAAAACCCGCCCCCCCGGAGCTGTCGCGACCGCCCTGGGAGGGCGGGTTTTCCCACCCATCCCGCTTTTCCCATGCCCTG
>JANYCC010000006.1 GCA_025360495.1 Verrucomicrobiota bacterium
CCCGCGAGATGCGGCAACAGGCTGCTGACCCAACTGCCGCTCCGTCCGTGCTGGCGGAACCCGTACGCACTCTTCATCAGCTTCCCCGGTTGGCCGAAGAAACCAAGGTTCTCGCCTTTGCCTTCGAGCGATTTCCCATGCAGGCGCTCCAGCTCCGGCTTGAAATCAAAGGTGTCGAGATGGCTCACGCCGCCGCAGCAGAAGACCTGCACCACGCGCTTCGCCTTGGGTGCGAACGGCGGAAGGCGCACCGACGACAGCGATTCCGGTCCGGCGGCAAGGCCCCGCTCGCGGTCGAGCAACCAGGCCAGCGCGACGCCGCCGAGCCCACCGGCGGTGTTGGAAAGAAAATGCCGCCGGGAAAGCAGCGGGGCGGGTGAGGGGTCAGCGGACATAGACAAACTCCGTGGAATTGAGCAGCACCCAGCAGACATTCGCCAACCCCCGTTCCCTGGTCGCGACGCAGGCCTGTTCGAGTTCCGGATCGGTGGGTGGGCGGCCAAGGGCGAGACGCCAGGCGATTCCGATCGCCCGGGTGGGATCGTTGCCTGCGAGCCGCAACGCGCGTTCGGCCAAGGCCCGGGACTGGCGCTGCACAAAGGAACTGTTCATCAATCCCAGCGCCTGCAAGGGCGTGGTCGTGACGCCCCGGCGCGGCGTTTTCACCGACGGATCCGGGCAGTCGAACGCATCGAGCAGCGGTTCCTTCCCGGAATTGATGTTCATGCGATAGACTGTGCGGCGGTTGAATTCCGGGTCGCCCTTGTCAAAAAGGTTATAAAAGGTCGCCCCATAATCGGAGGTGGTGAAAGGTCGGAAGCTGGGTCCACCGACCTGCGGATTCAGTTGACCGCTCACCGCCAGCATCGCATCGCGCACCGCCTCCGCTTCCAACCGGCGCGGGGGGAACCGCCAGAGCAGCGTGTTGTCGGCATCGATGGCGGCGGCCCGGGGAACAGTATTCGGTGAGTCGGTGTTCAGTGGGGTCGGGCGCGAGGCCGTTCCGGGACCGCCCGGCTCCGACTGATAACTGATCACTGACCCACCGATCACTTTCCCTCCGGAAGATTGTCGGTAGGTGGCCGAGGTCACGATCAAGCGGTGGACCGCCTTCATGCTCCAACCGCTCGCGATGAACTCCGAGGCCAGCCAATCCAGCAGCTCGGGATGGCTCGGCCGGGACCCGTTGACGCCAAAATCACTGGGGGTGCCCACCAGGCCCTGGCCGAAATGGAACTGCCAGACGCGGTTGGCCATCACGCGGGCGGGAAGCGGATTCCGCGGGTCCGCCATCCACTCGGCGAACCGCAGGCGGCGCTGGCCTTCCGGGGCGTCGGGCGCAAGGCCGAGGTCCGATTCCATCCCCGTGATCGCCGACAACCCCGCCGGCGAAACCACGTCCCCCGGCGACTTAACATCGCCCCGCTTCAATGCTTTCGTCGGTGTCGGCTGTTCCCGTTTTCCGGCATAAACCATCGGGCCGGATTTGTCGGTGGCGGCCAGGCCCTCGCGGGCCCGCGTCATCCGGGCAAGCGCGCTGTCCCGCGCCGCACGCTGTGTGTCGTTCAGATTGGCGAGGATCTCCGCCTGCGGGATCGCAAAGCCGCCCGCGTGAAAGGAAGCCGCGACCTCGGCGGGGCCCAGGGCACGTTCATAAAGCGCCGCCTGTTGGATGGAACCGGTCAGCCATGGTCGTCCGCCACCCTGATGCCGGCGGCCCAGGGACACACGGGCATCGCCGGCCCGGAACGTCGGCAACGGACCGGCGGTATAAGGTGATCCATAAGGTGCGCCATTTCTATAAAGTGCGACCCGATTGTCCGCCGAATACACCGCCACGATCTGGACCAGGATCCCCGGGGCGGCGCTTTCTTCCGGGGCGTCGAGGTCATGGGTGCGGACGAAGCCTTCGCTGCCGGCCGTCCATTTCCCGGGCTGCCGTTCACCGAACACGATGGCATCAAAAACATGACCATCGGCCGCCTCGATCGAAATGGCCGCCCCGCCGCCCTGGACCAGATCGGATAGCGAGACCCATGCCTCCAGGGTCTTCTCGTGGATATCCCGGGACAGCGGCGCCGACTGGAAAAACGCGCCGGCCTTGGGCAATTGGAGACGTCCGGCAGCGATCTTCGCACCGTCCTTCAACTCGCCCGGCAGGACCCCCACCGGAGTTCCCTCAAAGGACCAGCGGGCCAGGGGCGCCGGACCGGGTTCCGCCGGCGCGATGGAGTGCTTCGCAGCGGCGATACGGGCGCCTTCGGCCTCGACGCGGGCCACGGCCGACTGCGCTTCGGCAAGTTCGCGTTGCCATGCGGTGTGCCGATCCTCGCGGGCTTTCGTTTCGGCCGCACTTTCAATGGAACGTTCCCCGTGTCTCACGCCATCGAAGACCGCCTTCACGCCATAATAATCCGTGAAGGGTATGGGATCGAACTTATGGTCGTGGCACCGGGCGCAGTTGATCGTGAGACCGAGAAAGGTCTGCCCGACGACACTCACGAGATCCTCCATCTCCTCCTCGCGCGTGACGGCGCGCTGCGTGGCGTTGGCTTGGGAATTCCCCGCCTGATCCCACGGTCCGGAGACAAGCAGGCTCGCGGCGATGATGCCCTCTCCAGTGACCGGTTCCAGGACATCGCCCGCGATCTGCTCGCGCACGAAGCGGTCGTAGGGCTTGTCATCATTGAAGCTCCGGATGACGTAGTCCCGGTACGGCCAGGCATTGTCGCGGAACCGGTCGTATTCGAAGCCCTGGCTCTCCGTGTAACGCACGATGTCCAACCAGTGCCGAGCCCAACGTTCACCGTGGTGAGGTGATGCCAGGAGTCGATCGACGACCCGTTCATAGCGGTCGGGCGAGTGATCCCTTTCAAAAGCCTCCATCTCCCCGGGCGTCGGCGGCAACCCGGTGAGATCGAAGGTGACGCGGCGCAGCAGATCGCGCGGGGCCGCGGGCGGATTCTGGGAAAGCCCGTTCGTGCGCAACCTGGCGAGCACGAAGGCGTCGATCGGATGGCCACCCGCCGGAACCGGCGGACGTCGGAGCGGTTGGAGGGACCAGTGATTCCGGGCCTTTTCTGCGGTTACGGATCCCGTGCCGGTCCCGGATGGGTCCGCGGCCTGGAGTCCGGGGGCGGACAGCAACCAGAACCCCGCCCACAGCAGGAAGACCGCATTCAGTCGGGTCGGACGGTTCTGGATCATATCCGGGAATTCAGGGGAAACTTGGGCTGCATTCGGGAAGTTGAAAAGGAGTTCTGTGGACGGGATGAAAACGGGCCCGGGTGGGCAGGGCGGGCAAAGGCCGGCGATCGCGGCTTGGGAATGGGGCCTTGCTCCGTACGAAACCCGGGCCAAGAATGGCCCTAGGCCGCACGGTATCGAAACAAATCCCCTGTAGGTGGGGCGTGAAAGGCGGTTTCCCGTCCATTGCGATTTTCGCCCGTCAGCACCCCGACCCTGAAACCGATGTCCGAAACTGAAGCTACGCCGCCACTCCCGGGCCCGAAACCGGTGCTCTGGCTCTTCGGCCTGCCATCCTCGGGCAAGACGACCCTCTCCCGACTCCTGCGGGATCATCTGCAATCCGCCGGCGAACCGGTCGTGTTATTGGATGGGGATGATCTCCGTTCCGGTCTTTGCGCCGACCTGGGCTTCAGCGATGCCGACCGTTGCGAGAACCTCCGTCGTGCCGCCCATCTCGCCCGACTGATCGCCGCGCAGGGAAACCGGGTGATTTGCGCGTTCGTGACCCCGAAGGAGCATCATCGCGAACTGGTGCGTCAGATTGTCGGCGACCCCCTGCGTTTCATTCACATCCACTGTCCCTTGGAAACCTGCATCGCGCGGGATGTGAAAGGGCTCTACGCCAAGGCTGCCGCCCGCCAGATGACCGGCATGACCGGGACGCAGGACACCTTTGAAACGCCGCTCAACGCCGATGCGGTCGTGTCGACACAGGGGATGACCGTCGAGGCGGCGGTGGGAAGTCTCATCAGGTACCTGCAGGCCTCCTGAAGGCCGGGCTCTCAAAGCGGCGGACGACGCAGGCCGGCGGCGGCGGCCAACGCGCCCTGGCGGTGGTCAAACGTGAGGAATTCCCGGGCTCCCAGCACCAGTGCGGAGGCGACATGCAGGATGTCGAGGCTGCGCGTGCCGAGGATCTCGGAATGGGAGGTGCTCAGGCGTTCGGCCTCTTGCAAGACCTCGGGCCAGGAAGGCTCGGCGGAGGTGAACACCTCGGAAGCAAGATCCGAGATCATGGCCTGGATGGCGAGTTCCCGCTGTCCCGCCGAGATTTCCTTCCGAAAAACCCGCAGCCGCAGGGCGTTCCGGAACTCCAACCGATGCAGCCCGGTGAACGGCAGGGGACTCCGCTGCCGTTCCATCCTTTTCAAAACCCGGCCGGTATGGGCGTCAGGCGCATGGAGGGAGCAGAGAAAGGCCGTGTCGGCATAGGTGGTCATCGGTCACCGCGTTCCTGGCCCAGGAGTTCGGTGCCGGTGACCGCCAACACCTGGTTGCCGTAGATGGACCGGAGTCGGGCAGCGAAATCGGGACGTTTCGTCGCCTTGGTGCGACGGGTGGGGGAGCTCAGGATCGCCACCGGTTTCCCCCGTCGTCGGATCTCGACGCGCTGACCGTCCGCCACCCAGCCGAGCACGGTGATCGTGTCATGCCGCAACTCCCGGATGCTGGCGGTCTTCATGGGTGACACAATGAGGTGATACATGGCGGGAGTCAATCGGATGAGGTTGCGCCGTGTCCAGGATTGCCGGTTGACCGGCGAGGTGCCCGCCCCCGCTTCGGACACCAAGATTCTTGCCTTCCGCAAAAACCGGGTCTCCCTTATGGCCATGACTTTGTTTCTGCGCTGGCTCCGGTTGGCCTCCCTCCTGGTGATGGCCGCAGCGTCCGTCCGGGGGGCCGACACCGATCCATTGCCGGTGGATCCCGCGGTGACCCTCAAGCGGCTGCCCAACGGTCTCACCTACTACATCCGACAGAACAAAAAGCCCCTGAACCGGGCGCAATTCCGCCTCGTGGTCAATGCCGGTTCCATCCTGGAAACCGAACGGCAGCGTGGCCTGGCCCATTTCCTCGAGCACATGGCCTTCAACGGGACGAAGAATTTCCAGAAACACGAACTGGTCGATTTCCTGGAGCGGATCGGCATGCGGTTCGGCGCCGACCTCAACGCCTCCACCTCCTTCGACGAGACGAACTACATCCTGGAGGTCCCCATGGACAAACCCGAGGTGCTGGGCAAGGCCGTCCAGGTGCTGGAGGATTGGGCGCACCAGATCACCTTTGATCCGGAGGAGATCGAGAAGGAACGCAGCGTGGTCATCGAGGAATGGCGGACCGGTCGCGGGGCGCAGGGCCGGTTGCGCGACAAACAATTCCCCGTGCTCTTCCACGATTCCCTTTATGCCGTCCGCCTGCCCATCGGGACCACCAACGGAATCATGTCTTTCGATCGCAAGGAGTTCCTCGATTACTATCAGAAATGGTACCGGCCGGACCTGATGGCGGTGATCGCGGTCGGTGATTTCGACCCGAAGCAGATCGAGGCGTTGATCATCGAGCATTTCGCGGGGCTGAAGAATCCCCCCGAGGCCCCGAAACGTCCCACCCCGGCGGTCCCGGATCATGCAGACACATACTTCTCGATCGAGACGGACCCGGAGCTTTCCTCCACGTCGATCCAGATCCTGTGCAAACACGCGATCTCGCCCGAAGGCACGGCCGCCGATTACCGCCGCGACCTGGTGGAGGGACTTTTCTCCCAATTGCTGAATGAGCGCCTCGGTGAACGGGTGCAGGAGGCCAATCCTCCCTATTTATATGCGGGCGTCGGCAAGTCGCGCATGGTGCGGGTGAAGGAAATGGCATCGCAGGTCGCGGCGGTGAAGGAGGGCTTGTTCGCGGAAGGACTGAAGGCGCTGCTGGTCGAATCGCGCCGCGCCCGTCGCGACGGCTTCACCGAGGCCGAATTGAAACGGGCCAAGGCCGATACGCTGCGCGGCATCGAGGCAGCCTATGAGGAACGGGACAAGACCGACTCCGGTTCCTATGTGCGGGAGTACGTCGGCAACTATCTCCAAGGGGAACCGATTCCGGGCCTTGCCGAGGAATTGCGCCTGAACCGCCGGTTTCTTGCCGAGATCACGCTCGAGGAGGTCAACCGCGCCGGCGATCGCTGGATCACCGAGACCAATCGCGTGATCACCTTCATCGCGCCCCAGAAGGCGGGATTGAAAGTGCCCACCCAGGCCGAGGTCCTCGCCGTGATCAAGGACGCCGAAAGCGTCGAGATCGCCGCCTACCAGGACGGGGTCTCGGATGCGCCCCTGCTGCACACCCGGCCCACGCCCGGCCGGATCCTGTCCGAGACCAATCATCCGGGTGTGGCGACCACCGAATGGGTGCTGTCCAACGGGGTGCACGTCCTCCTCAAGCCGACGACGAACAAAAACGACCAGATCCTGATGCACGCCTTCAGTCCGGGCGGCCACAGCCTGGTGGCCGACCGGGATTATATCTCGGCCGCCATGAGCGCGGGCATCGTGGGCCAAAGCGGGTTGGGGGATTATGACCTCATCCAATTGGGCAAGAAACTGGCCGGCAAGATCGCGTCCGTCAGTGCCTCGATTGACGAGGAATCGGAACGGTTGCATGGCGCGGCGTCGCCCAAGGACCTGGAGACCTGGTTCCAGTTGATGCACCTGCAATTCACCGCCCCGCGTGCGGACGAGAAAACCTTCCAATCCCTGGTGACGCGCCTGCGGGAGAATCTGGAGAATCGGGACCGGAATCCCCAGGTGATCTTTGGCGACGCGATCGAGAAGGCGCTTTACGGGGATCATCCGCGCCATCGGCCCATGACTGTCGAACTCATCCGGGAGTTGGATCGCGAGGTGGCCCTGCGCATTTATCGCGACCGTTTTGCCGACGCGAGCGGTTTCACCTTCCTGTTCGTCGGCGCCTTCCAATCGGCGGAATTGCGGCCGTTCGTCGAGACCTACCTGGCGAGCCTGCCC
>JANYCC010000058.1 GCA_025360495.1 Verrucomicrobiota bacterium
AACCGCCGGTGCTCGTCGGTGCCCAGGCGCTCGGCTTCGGCCAGGTGCAGGTGGCTTTTTCGGAGCCGATCGCGCTGCCGGGCGCGACCAATCCGGCCCATTATGCGATCACCAGCCCGCAGGGCCCGGTCACGATCCACACCATCGCGCCCGCCGGATCCTCCAGCAATCTCGTCCTCACCGTCGATTCCCTCACCGAAGGGGTGACTTATACCTTGGACGTCAGCGACCTGACCGACCGGGCCGCCGCCGCCAATGTCATCGCGGCCCACTCGAAAACCACTTTCACCGCCAGTTCCTATGCCTTGGGATCAGTCGGCACTCCCACCCCGGCCGGCAGCCAGGTCGCGGTCGGAAATGGCTATGACCTGAGCGGCGGCGGCACCGACCTGGGCGGGACCAGGGATTCCTTCCAATTCAGCTACCAGCGGCGTGACGGCGATTTCGATTTCAAGGTGCGTCTCGATTCCCTGAGCCTGTCGGACCCGTGGGCAAAGGCGGGATGGGTCGCACGCGAGGACCTTTCACCCGGCGCCCGGTCCGCCGCGGTGCTGGCAACCCCCTCGATCAGCGGGGTTTTCTTCCAGTCGCGCACCACTCCGGGCGGCCTCACGACCATCGGCGGATCGATGCCGGTCGATTATCCGAACACCTGGCTGCGGCTCAAACGCACGGGCAATGTCTTCACGGGATTTGGCGGCTTCGACGGCCAGAATTGGAACCCACTCGGTGCGGTCACCCTCACGGTCCCAGTCGGGCTTTATGTGGGTTTTGCGGTTTCCAGCCATGATTCCAACCGGCTGGCGACCGCCGTCTTTCGGGACATCGGCACCGTCACCGGCGCGGGTTCGGCAGCCCCGCCCCAACTGGCGGCGCCGGATCCTTCCAGCCGCCGCACCGGACTGGCGATCACCGAGATCATGTATCACCCCGCCCCCACCGCCGCACCCGGCGATGTCGGCGGCCGTCTCGAATTCATCGAACTTTTCAACAGCAAGGGTGAGCCGCAGGACCTGGGCGGCTACCAGCTTGACGGCGGCATCCATTACACCTTTCCCGAGGGTACCGTGATCCCGGGCGGAGGCTTCGCCGTGGTGGCCCATTCCCCTGCGGATCTGGAAAGTGCCCATGGAATCAACGGCGTGCTCGGACCCTATACGGACAACCTGCCCAACGACCAGGGGACCGTGCGCCTGCTCAACCAGGCCGGGGGTCTCCTGCTCGAGGTGAACTACGGATCGACCTCCCCGTGGCCGGTCGCCGCCGATGGAGCCGGGCATTCGCTGGTCCTCGCCCAACCGTCCCAAGGGGAAAACAATCCGCTGGCGTGGGCGGCCAGCGATGCCATCGGCGGATCACCCGGACGCCAGGACCCCTTCACCCCCGATCCGTTGCGCGCGGTGGTCATCAATGAATTCCTGGCCCACACGGGCGACGCCACGGAAGATTATATAGAACTGTATAATTACAGCAACCAGCCGGTGGACGTGTCGGGTTGTGTCCTCACCGATGATCCGGCCAAGAACCGGTTTGTCCTGCCGCCCGGCACGATCCTTCCCGCGCGGGGGTTTGCGTCCTACACGCAGACCGTGCTGGGCTTCTCCCTGGACGCCACGGGCGAGACGATCCTTTTCAAGAACCCCGCCGGCACACGCGTCCTGGATGCGGTCCGTTTCGAGGGCCAGGAGAACCGCGTCGCGACCGGCCGCTCCCCCGACGGCGCCGGCCTCTTCCAGCGACTGTCCAACCCCACGCCGGGCGCGGCCAACGCGGGGATCCGGGCGGATGACATCGTGATCAACGAGATCATGTACGCCCCCATCTCGCTGAATGCCGACGACCAGTACGTGGAACTCCACAACCGGGGCCACCAGAACGTGGACTTGGGCGGCTGGCAATGGGTCGCGGGGATCCATTATACATTCCCGTCGAATGTCGTGGTCCCACCCGATGGTTATATCGTGGTGGCCCGGAATGCCGACCGTTTGCGGACGCTGTATCCGAATCTCAATGCCACCAATCTCGTGGGTGATTTCACCGGCTCCCTTTCCGGAAATGGCGAACGCCTGGCGCTGGCCAAGCCCGACCCGCTGGTCACCACCAACTACCTGGGCGTGATCGTGACCCGCCAGATCCTGGTCACGGTCAACGAGGTCACCTACGGCACGGGAGGCCGCTGGGGCTCGTGGTCGCACGGCGGCGGAAGCAGCCTCGAGTTGGTGGATCCCCGCGCGGACAACCGGTTGGCGGCCAATTGGGCCGACAGCGACGAGTCGCGTAAGGCGCCGTGGACGATCATTTCGGCGACCGGCACCATCGACGGGGGGAGCAGCGCCGCCGACGAACTGCAACTCCTGTTGCAGGGCACCGGCGAATGCCTGGTGGACAATGTCCAGGTCCTGAACACGGCCGGTCAGAATCTGGTCGCCAATTCCACCTTCGAGACGGGTGCCACCGGATGGACGGCCGAGGGCACCGAGAAGACTTCCGGGTTGGAAAACAACGAAGGCTACCAAAGCGGCCGGTCCTATCATTTGCGGGCAGTGGAGAAGGGCGACAACCAGGTCAACCGGGTCCGCACCCCGCTCACCAAAACCCTCGCCGCCGGCACCACCAATGTGACGATTCGCGCCGCGGTCCGCTGGCTCAAGGGGGATCCGGATGTGTTGCTCCGTTTGCGGGGCAACTGGCTGGAATGCGCGGCCGAACTGCCCGCGCCCGCGCAGCCCGGGACCCCCGGCGCCCGCAACAGCCGTGCCGTGCCCAATGCCCCGTCGGCCGTCAGCGAGGTCCGCCATTCACCGGTGTTGCCGGCCGCCAACCAACCCATCCTGGTCCGCGCCCGCATCCACGATCCCGACGGCATCGCCTCCGTCCGACTGAAGTACCGGCTGGATCCGAACACCACCTATGCGACGGTGACGATGACCGATTCCGGGACGGCCGGCGACGACGCGGCGGGTGATGGCATCTTTTCCGCAATCATCCCCGGACAGCCCACCGGGACCCTGGTCGCCTTCTATCTGGAGGCGACCGATGCCGCCTCGCCCGGGGCGACGGCCCGGTTTCCCGCTGACGCGCCGGTCCGGGAAGCCCTGGTGCGGGTCGGCGAAGTGCAACCGGTCGGGAACTTCCCCACCTATCGTCTCTGGATGACCCAGGCGACGTTGAACGCGTGGAACAACAACAGCCGCCTGGATAATTCCTATAATGATGTGACCTTTGTCCTGGGCAACGAACGGGTGATTTATAACAGCGGCGCGCGCTTCAAGGGCAGCCCTTATATATCCCCCGGCTACTGCGGCGCGGCCTGTGGCAGTTGCGGCTACAGCATCGCCTTCCCCGCCGACGACCTGTTCCTCGGCGAGGAGGAACTGGAACTGGACTGGCCCGGGGGTCATGGGGGCGAATCGACGGCCTTGCAGGAGCAGATGTGTTATTGGATCGCCGACCGGCTCAACCTGCCGTGGAGCCACCGGCACACGATCCGACTGCACGTCAACGGCGTCACCGACGAGGCGCGGCGGACGACCTTCGAGGCGGTCGTGCAGCCGTCGGGCGGTTTTCTCCGCGAGTGGTCCCCCGGCGATTCTTCCGGGCAATTGTTCAAGATCGAACGCGCCTTCGAGTTCAACGATGGGGGCGGGGTCACGGTCGCGCCCGGGCCGACCCTGCAGAATTTCACGACCACGGGCGGCGTGAAGAAGCGCGAGCATTACCGGTGGAACTGGCTGTTCCGGGCGGGCTCCCGCCGGGACGATTACTCCAACATCTTCGCCCTGGTGGACGCCGCCAACGCCCCGGGTCCCGAGCCCTATGCGTCCGCGACGTCCGGCCTGGTGGATGTCGAGGAATGGATGGGGATCTTTGCGACCGAGCACATCGTCGTGAATTTCGACGCCTATGGCCATGAGATCGGGAAGAACATGTATGCGTACCTGCCACCGGGCGGACGCTGGCAACTCTTCCTGTTCGACATGGACTGGGCCATGCTGGCCGCGCCGAATTACAAGTCCAGTTACGGCCCCAGTTCGGCACCGTTGTTCAATGCGGAGGATCCGACCCTGACCCGGATGTACGCCTTCCCGCCGTTTGCGCGGGCCTATTGGCGGGCCATCCAGAACGCGGTGAACGGCCCGTTGAACCCCCTGAACTGCGAACCGGTGATCGACGCCAAGTCCCGGTCGCTCTTCGCCAATGGCATCGTCTGGTGTGATGGCCAACCCCTGACGGACGCCACGGCCGTGAAGACCTGGTTCCGGCTGCGACGCGCCTATCTGCAGACCCAACTCGCCACCATCGCCGCCCCGTTTTCCGTGAATGCCATTGTCACGGTGACCAATGGCGTCGGCCGGGTCACGGGCACGGCTCCGGTCGGGGTGAAATCCATCGCGGTGAACGGTGCGGAATGGCCGGTCACCTGGACCAGCGTGACCGGTTGGTCCGCCGCGGTGCCGCTGCAACCGGGTGCCAATCCCCTGGCGGTGGAGGGTTGGGATGCCCGCGGCCAGGCGCTGCCCGGCGCCAGCAACAACGTCACCGCGGTGTTCACCGGCACGGTCGTTTCCCCGGTCGGCAACCTGGTGATCAACGAGATCATGGATCACCCCGCCCTTCCCGGCGCGGAGTATGTAGAATTATATAATAATTCCACGAACCGGACCTTCGATCTCACCGGCTGGAAGCTTCACGGCCTCGCCTACACCTTCCCGCCGGGCGCGTCGATCGGCCCCGGCGCCCACCTGGTCCTCGCCGCCAACCGGCCGGCCTTCGCCGCGGCCTATGGCGCGACCCATCCGGTGTTCGACACCTTCGGAGGCACGTTGCAGGCCGATGGCGAGACGCTGACCCTGGTGCAACCCGGGGCCCCGGGCGGGCCGGACCAGGTGGTCACCCGCGTGCGGTTCGATCACACCGCCCCGTGGCCGGCCGGCACCGACGGAACGGGCAGCTCCCTGCAGCTCATCGATCCGCTGCAGGACAACGGTCGCGTCGGCAATTGGGCGGGCGGTTTTCCCCCGTTGTCCCGGAGCCCGGGTGCCGCCAACACCGTCCGGGTCCAGCTTGCCGCGTTCCCCACCCTCTGGCTCAACGAACTCCAGGCCGAGAACCTGACCGGGATCACCAATCACCTTGGCCAGCGGACGCCGTGGCTGGAACTGTATAATTCCGGTGCCGCTCCGGTCGCGTTGTCCGGCCTCTCCCTGGCCACCGACTACACCCGGCTCGATGCCTGGGTCTTCCCGCCGGGCACGGTGATCCCTCCCGGCGGGTTCAAGGTGATCTTCGCCGACGGCCAACCCCAACTGACGACCGCCACCGAACTGCACACGAGCTTCAGTTTGTCGGCCGGTGCGGGATCGCTCGCCCTGAGCCGCCTGGAGGCCGGCCAACCCCGGGTCCTGGACTACGTCGATTACACCAATCTCCCGCCCGACCAATCCTATGGCTCCCTGCCGGACGGCCAGCCCTTTGACCGGCAGACTTTCTTCCGCACCACCCCCGGCGCCCCCAATGGCACGGCGACCCTGCGGCCGCCGGTGACCATCAATGAATGGATGGCCGCCAACACCCGGACGCTCCCCAATCCGGTGGGCGGCGGTTTTGATGATTGGTTCGAGTTATATAATGCGGGGGACACCGGGGTGGACCTGTCCGGGTTCTATCTCAGCGACACCACCACCAATCCGTTCAAGTTTCCGATTCCGGCCGGCCATGACATTCCGCCCCACGGCTTCCTGCTCGTCTGGGCCGACAAACAGGCTGTCAACGGGGCGGGCGACCTCCACGCCAACTTTCACCTCTCCAAGGGCGGATCGAGCATCGGCCTGTTCGCGGCCGACGGCACTGCGGTCGATCTGGTCACTTTTGCGGCCCAGTCGGGCGACATCAGCCAGGGTCGTTATCCGGACGGTGGTGCCGGCATCTTCCCCCTGTTCCCCTCCCCGCGCGCCCGCAATCCGCCCCCCGGTGCGGCACCGGTGCTGAGCGGGGTCCGCTTGAATGGGGACCAGTTCGTGTTCACGGGTCCGACGAACCCGGGCCAGCGCTATCAGGTTGAATATGCGGACGGTTTTGCCGGCGCCGCCTGGCAATCGTACGGGCCCCCGATATCGGGGGATGGCGAAGCCCTGCATTTCACCATCGACGTCACCGTCACCCAGCGTTTCTTCCGGGTTCGGCTGGTTCCCTGAGAAGGTGCAGGCCCGGGAGCCTCACCGGTGTGAATCGGTGTCCGCATCGATTTGCCGCAGGGTGGGCGCCCGCCAGACACAGGCGGTGCGCTGGGCATTGATCGCCACCAACCAGGATCCATCGGGCGAGAATGCCGGGTCCGCCAACGGTCCGCCCGTCGCCGCCAGCGTGGCCACTTCGTTCCGGGTTTCCATGTCCCAGAGTTTGATGGATTCACGCCCCACGCTGGTGGAAACCAACCGCTGCCCGTCGGGGGAAAAGCAGACGCCGTGAACCCCGTTCAGGTGGCCTCGCAATTCGTCGATGAACTCCCCCGTGCCGACGTCCCGGAGTCCCACCAATCCTTCTCCAGATCCATGTGCGAAGGTCCTGCCGTCCGGTGAAAAGCTCATCGGGCCACGGCCGATCGAACGGCCGACAAACGCATTCTCCTGCCGGCCATCCACAAGACTGAGGAAACGGATCCCGGGGCCATCGCCCTTGACCACCATCCGACGTGCATCCGGGGAAACCACAAATTCCGGGACGGTGCGCGAATCCAGTTTCCAGGAAGCCTTCAACGTCCAGTCGGCCATGTCCCAGACCTGCACCGAGGTGTTGGGAACCATCACCACCAGTTTCCCTCCCTGTGCCACGAACCGCGTCCCGGGGCGATTCACTCCGGACGCCACGATATTGGTCACGGTCACCCGGGTCGCCCAATCGATCACCCGGATCCCCCCCTGACGCGAACCGAGGATGACCCGGCCCGTGGTGCGGTCGACCTGGACGGCGTCCAAGGCCCCATCCAAGCCCTCCACATGCTCCCGTTCGTGCAGGGTGGCGTCCCACCAATGCAGGGCGCCGGAGTGGTCCACCGTCAGGATCCCTTCGGATTCACCCAGGAAAGCAAAGCATCGCGTTTTGCCGGGAAGCGAAGTGTACGGTTCCCGCTTCTCCAGGTTCCGGAGGTCCCAGGCGAGCAGCGACCCGTCCTTGGACCCGCTCACCAAGGTCGAACCGTCCGGCCCCCAAGCCAGGGCGTTCACCTCCAGCAGGTGTCCCCTCAGGGAGGTGACTTCCCGATTCGACCCGACGTCCCAGATGCGGATGACCTGGTCGGCCCCGGCGGAGGCCAGGAGATGTCCATCTGGGGAGAACGCGATCGCCGGAACCCACGATCCATTGCCGTGCAACGACGCCGCCGGAAGCCCACTGCGCGTGTCGAAGAGCAGGATGTCCGTCGCCTCCACCAGGAACGAGGGGCTGACCGCGAGGAGATTCCCGTCGGGTGAGAAAGACCAGGCCGCCGGCGGGGCCCCAAAGGCGGGGAAGTTCCGGGCGGGGGAATCTCCGGACAACGGTCGGAGGTTGATCTGGCCCGCCCAGTCCCACCCGACTGCGAACCGGCCGTCTGCGGAAATCACGGGCCACAGCGCCGGACCGGGTTGGTTCCGTTCCGGGAATTCCTCCTGGGTCGGACGAACCAAACCCTCCGCAATGTCCCACTCGATCCGTCGCCATTCCAGGTCATGAAAAACCACCTTGGAATTGTCCGGGGCGAATCGCAGTCCGAATCCCCCCCGGCCGATCGCGCGGGCACGGACGGGTTGACGGGTGGCCGTGGACCAGATCTGAAGCTGATTCTGGTCATCCGATTGCCGCATGACCGTTGCCACCAAGCTGGCGTCCGGTGAAAAGGCGACCGCACGCACTCTTTTTCCATGCTCCACCAAGGTCCCGATTTCGCGCCGACCCGGGACGTCCCAAAGTTTCAACGTCCCGGAGTCGTCGGCCGTCACCATGAGGCGGCCGTTTTGCGAAATCGTGATCGAGGCGATGCGGGACGGCTGCCGGGGGAATGCGAACTGGGCACTGCTCCGCGCCTGGTCCCAGAAATAGCGCCATTCCCATTGGCGCCGGTCGGGCTGCCCCTCCATGGGCAGGTGCCGGTTCAGGAGATCGGTCACCCGGCCGAGGTTGTGAAGGTCGAAAGCCTGGCGGACGAGATTCATGTCCGAATTGTAGGCATGACGCCGGGCCACCTCCCGCTCGCGTTGGGCGTCCCGGAGGAGCACCACCTCCCTTCCCTGGCCCTCCTCGGCCGCGATCCGCAGGCGGCTTTGCTCCACCTCGGCCCGGGTGGCCCGCACGGCCTGCCAGGTGCTGACCCCGGTGGCGATGGCCAGTCCCACCCCCACCACTCCGGCCGCAGTCACCAGGGTCCGGTTGCGTCGGATGAACTTGAGCAACCGGTACCCCGGGGTCGGAGGGCGCGCCGTCACGGGTTCCTGGCCGAGGAACCGTTGGAGATCGAGGGCCAGTTCGCGAACGGTGCCGTAACGTCGGGCCCGGTCCTTCTCCAGACACTTCATCACCACCCAGTCGAGGTCCTCCCGCATCTCGTTCCCGAATCGTTCCTCCTCCCGCCGGCTCTCCGGGCTCCCGTCCTTTCCGCGCGATGCCGCGTGCCTCCGTCGCGAAGGCCGCACGGGCTCGTCTTCCCGGATGATCCGGCGCATCTCATCCAGGCCCGATTGGGAGAGCCGTTCCGGGTCGAAAGGCGTCAGGCCCGTGAGCAGTTCATAAAGGATGACTCCCAACGAATAGATGTCGCTGCGCGTGTCGACATCGAGGGAACTCATCTCCGCCTGCTCCGGACTGGTGTAGGCCGGGGTTCCCACGAAGGCATGGAAGCCGGTGACCACCGGCCGGTCTGTCAGACGTTCGTGGATGGCCTTGGCGATCCCGAAGTCGATCACCTTGGGCACCGGCGTGGCCCCCTCCATCGTGACCAGCACATTGGAGGGTTTCAGGTCCCGATGGATGATGCCCTTCTGGTGGGCGTGCTGGACCGCATCACATACCTGGATGAACAGGCGGATCAACTCGGCGACCGAGAGTCGGTTCCGCTCACAGAATTCCGTGATCTTCACCCCGCGGACGAGCTCCATCACGAAGTAGGGTCGCCCCTGGGGGGTGGCACCGGCTTCCAAAACCCGGGCGATGCTGGGATGGTCCATCATGGCCAGGGCCTGGCGCTCGGCCTCGAAGCGGGCAATCACGCGCGGGGTGTCCATGCCCAACCGGATCAGTTTCAGGGCCACCCGGCGTCGGACGGGCTGTTGCTGTTCGGCCAGGTAAACGGTGCCGCAACCGCCCTCGCCGATCTTTTCCACCAACCGGAACGGACCGATGAATTCGGGAAGGTTCTCCGACGACGTGCCGCCCTCCTGGGGATCGACCCGATCCCGGGCCACCTGCGCGAGCACGGCCACCCCCGCTGCCTGTTGAAGGAATCCATCGTCCCGGTGGTGTTTCAGCAAGTCTCCGACGGCCCGCAACAATTCCGGCTCATCCCGGCATTCCCGGAGCAGAAAAGCCCGCTGCGCATCGGGATCACGGAGATCCAGCGCGTCCAGGAAGAGATCGCGCTCCCGGTTCCGGTTCCGGTGGGACAGGGCATCGGGATTCATGGTGTTTGAATCCGCCGCCGCAGCCACGCCCGGGCGTAATTCCACACCCGCTCACCCGTACGCAACGGGATCTCGAGGGCATCGGCCGCCTCGGTCATCGTCATCCCCACAAAATAGCGCAGTTTCACGAGGTCGGCGGCGACCGGATCCTCCCGGGCCAGTTCGTCCAGCGCCTCATTGAGCGCGAGCATTTCGTCCGACGGCGTTTCCTGGGGGATGTCGATCCCGTCCATGGGCTCAAACGTAAGCCCCCCGCCGCGTTTCTGCGTGGCCCGACGCCGTGCCCCCTCGATGAGAATCCGGCGCATGGCCTCACCCGCGGCGGCAAAAAAGTGTGCGCGGCAGGCAAACCCCGGCGGTTGGGCACCCACCATGATCCGCGACCAAGCCTCATGGACCAGGGCGGTCGGCTGAAGGGTGTGACCGGGGGATTCCATCGACATCTTGGCCGCGGCGATCTGTCGCAATTCCTGGTAGACGGCCGTCAGCAATTCCTCTCCGGCCAGGGTGTCGCCCCGCTTGACCGCGTCCAGGATAAGCGTCAGGTCCCTCATGACTCACCCAGAGTGAACGGGGCATCCGGCCCCAAAACAAGGGGCGATTCACGGCCGTGAAAAATACGGGGTCAGGCCGCGCAATTTGGCGGATTTCGTCCCTGAAAAGCGCAGGGACCCATGTCACCCTGTGGTCACTCCGAAATGAAACACCCCTCCCTGCGCCTTGCGGTGGCGCTCTGGTTCCTCGGTATCACTTCAGCATCCGAGGTTTCCGCCCGGGCCACCGCCGATTCCTCCCTCAAACCCGAGGAAAACCGCTTCACACCGGTTGCACTGACCCAGCCCGGGGCCTTGGATGAGCCGATGGTGTTCGTGGTCCTGCCCGACGGCCGCGCCTACATCGCCGAGCGCAAGGGCACGATCAAGGTCTATGACCCGGCCCTCGGCGGCGTGAAGGTGGTCGGCGCCCTGGCGGTGAACACCGTCGGCAACAACGAACAGGGCCTGGTCGCCCTGACTGTTGATCCCAAGTTCGCGGAAAACGGCTGGGTCTATCTCTATTACTTCCATCCCACCGAAAAGAAGGCGGTCCTCAGCCGGTGGAAAATCCGCAACGACGTCCTTCTGGCCAACTCGGAGAAGGTCATGATGGAATGGGAAGCCCAGCGGGAAACCTGCTGCCACACCGGCGGCGGCATGACCTGGGACAAGGACGACAATCTCATCATGACCGTCGGCGACAACCGGGGGAACACCGGCTCGTCGCAGACCGATGAACGCCCCGGCCGCGCCGCGTGGGACGACCAGGGGGGAACAGCCAATTCGAATTCCCTCGAGGGAAAGATCCTCCGCATCCATCCCGAACCGGATGGCAGCTACACGATCCCCAAGGGAAACCTGTTCCCTCCCGGCACCCCAAAAACGCGACCCGAGATCTACTCCATGGGCCATCGCAACGTGTGGCGCGTGTCCATCGACAGCCAGACGGGTTTCATCTACTGGGGCGAGGTGGGACCGGACAACCGCGAGGACAGTGAGATCGGCCCGCGCGGTTACGATGAGTTCAACCAGGCGCGCGGGCCGGGCTTTTTCGGCTGGCCTTACTTCGTCGCCGACCAGGCATTCCCTTTCTGGGATTATGTGACGGGCCGGCCGACGGCGAAGAAAGACCCGCTGAAACCGACCAATCTCTCACCCAACAACACCGGCCTCACCGAGCTTCCCCCGCAATCCCCGCCCTTCATTTATTATCACGGGGGCGTGACCGACAAATTCCCCGCGTTGGGCAGCGGCGGACGATGCGCCATCGGTGGCCCGATCTATCATCGCGCCGACTTCAAGGATCCCAAGCGCCCCTGGCCCGCCTATTTCGAGGGCGACTGGATCATCGCCGAGTTCTCGCGTCGTCTGATCCTGTCGGTCTCGATGCAGCCCAATGGCGATTATAAGTCCATGGAACGGATCCTGCCCGACTACCGGCCGGTCGAACCGATCGACCTGAAATTCGGTCCGGAGGGTGACCTCTATGTGCTCGAATACGGCGGTCGCTGGTTCCAAGCCAGTCCGGATGCCAAGCTGGTCCGCATCGAGTTCGAGGCCGGCAACCGCAAGCCCATCGCCGTCGCCACCTCCAGCAAAGACGGCGGTGTGCCCCCCTTCGAGGTGACGCTGTCCTCGGCGGGCACCCGGGACAACGACGGCGACGCCCTGAAATATCGCTGGGAAGTCTTCGGGCCCACGGGTGCGCCACGCGTGTTTGAGCAGGCGAATCCGGTGGTGAAATTCGAGCAACCGGGCCCGCACGTCGCACGATTGACCGTCACCGATCCCAGCGGCGCGAGCGACAGCAAGTCGGTCCCCGTCGTCTCCGGCAACGAACCCCCGGTGGTCTCGGTGAAGCTCCAGGGCAACGGGACGTTTTATTTCGCGAACCAGCCCTTTGCCTATGCCGTGGAGGTCACCGATCACGAGGATGGCAGCCTGTCCTCCGGCACGATCCCCAAGGAGCGCGTCAACCTGAGCATCGATTATGTGCCGGAGGGTTTTGATCTGTCGTCGCTCAAGGACCTGCCCCACGGCGAGGAGGCCGCGGCCCGATTCCCGGTCGCGCAGGCGCTGATCACCCGGGGCAACTGCCGGGCCTGTCATTTGGTCGAGGGCAAACTGGTCGGACCGGCCTTCACCGACATCGCCAGGAAGTATGTGAACGATGCCGATGCCCCGGCTCGCCTGGCGCAAAAGGTGGTCACGGGCGGCGGCGGCGTTTGGAGCCCGCTGGCGATGCCGCCCAACGCGTTGATCAACGAGGCGGAGGCCGCCACGATCCTGAAGTATGTGCTGGGCCTGGCGGACAAAAACGCCGGCAACCTCGCCCTGGCCGGCAGTTTCACACCCAGACTGCCCGAAGGCGATGCCGGTCGCGGGTCCGTCATCGTGCGTGCCGTCTACACCGACCAGGGTGCGGAACAGGCCACCCCGCTGACCGCCGCAAGCCTCCGCGTCCTGCGCAGCCCGACGCTCAACGCCGCCCAGGCCGACGTGAAGCAGCAGACGGAATCCGGCCCGCGGGGGGTAATCGCGAAACGCGGTTCGGTGATGGGCTTCAAGAACGTGGATCTCACCGGGGTCAAACAACTCGAAATCGCCGCGACCGCCATGACCACGGAGTCACAGGCCGGTGGCAACATCCAGGTCCGGCTCGATTCCGCGAGTGGCGATCTCCTCGGGGAGGCCAAGGTCGAGCCACGCGATCCCTTCCCCGGCCGGGGACGGGGCGGTGGGGCAGCCGGTGGCGCGGCGCCGGGTGCCGCCCCCACTCCGGCCCCGGGCGGAATTCGCGCAGACGCCCCCACCCCCTCGGAGGGACGAGTTACACGAGTCCCCGGTGCCCCCGGTGGACGCGGAGGCCGGGGCGGTCCCGGTGGCTTCAACCGTTTCGCGGTCCCGGGTATAAAAGTCGGGGTCGCGGAAGTCAGCGGGAAGCATGACCTTTACCTCGTCTTCAGCAACGATTCGGCCAAGGATGGCGCGCCCCTGATGAACCTTTCCAGCGTCCGCCTCAGCGCCGAGCGAACCGCCACCCAACCCGAGGCGCGGCCCAATCCGTGAGCCGTCGCCAGTCCCAAAGAAACCCACCATGAAGAGCCATCTCGAACTGTTCCCGCTGGCCATCGCCGTCCTGCTGCTGGGCGGCATCTCATCGGCCCAAGCCCAACAACCTCCCGGCGCACCCGGCGGACCGGGCGGAGGACGGGGATTCCCGG
This sequence comes from Verrucomicrobiota bacterium, assembly GCA_025360495.1. Lineage (GTDB taxonomy): Bacteria > Verrucomicrobiota > Verrucomicrobiia > Limisphaerales > UBA9464 > UBA6176. The sequence continues at coordinate 13,411 of JANYCC010000058.1, forward strand.
GTTTCGGCCCGCCGCTTCCCCGGGAACAGATTGAAGCCATCAACAGCATCACCTTGGAGTTGGCCCCCGAGACGAAAGCCATCGCGGTGGCCTCCTCGAACCTGGTGGTGCTGAGCTTCAGCGTTCCGAAAAATGAGGCGAAGATTGTCGACGCGAATGAAGTCCTGAAAGACGCCCGGCTGGCCTGGGCCCTCAAAGCATCGTCGCTCTTCGCCAAGACCCAGGCCTCCACCAACAGGTTGGGGGACGCGGCGATCTCCTACCTGGTCGCGGCCGCGTCCAGTGTCCGGGGAGGCCCACCCGGCTCCGGGAACCCCGCTGGCCCGGTCGGATCCGGTGGCCGCGTCGGGCCCGGCGGCAATCCGGATGCAGCCATGGTTTTCACGCGCCCCACCGATTCACCCGGCCTGGGACAGGCGATGTCACTCCCCCCACCCGACGCCGACGGTTTCAGCCCGATGTTCAACGGCAAAGACCTCACCGGCTGGGACGCCCTTCCCCGCTTCTGGTCGGTCAGGAACGGGGCTCTCGATTGCGTCGAGACAGCCGAAGAGGGTGGCAACATCCAATCCGACCTGACTTGGATCGATTCCAAGGAACACCCCGGCAAGTACGCCAACTTTGAGTTGCACGCGAAATTCCGCTGGCTCTCCCGCAGCGGAAATTCCGGGATCCAGATCCGCGGCAAGATGGACAATGCCGCCACCAAACACATTGCCGGATACCAGGCCGATCTGGATCCCGGGAATGCTTACAATGGCGCCCTCTATGACGAATCCGGGGCGGCCGGCCGGCGCCAGAACGGGGTGGGCGGGCCGCACATGGGGCCGCGCGGATATAAGATCACCTACCCCGCCGGGGGAGGCAGCGCGAAGGCGGAACCGTTGCCGGAGGATGCGCCGACCCTCGCCGCACTGATCAAGCCGGTGGGCGGCGATTTCAATGAAATGGTCATCATTGCCAACGGCCCGCAGATCATCGTCAGGATCAACGGCCACGTCTTCTGCGAGGTGATCGATGAATACGACAGCGCCCTCAAATCCGGCATCATCGCCCTCCAGCAACACGCCGGCGCGCCAATGGAGATCCAGTTCAAAGACATCCGGATCAAGCTGCTCCCCGCGAAAGCCGGCAACGCCCCCTGACCCGACGAGATGGGAAGACCCCATCGGGCGCCGGATGAATGCACGACTCGGAATGCTGGCGCTGGCCGTCGCTGCAGGCCTGCCCTTGGCTTCCTGCCGGGGTAAGTCCCAGCCCCAATCCGCTCCCGCCGACGCCGCCACCAACCGCCCGGGCGAACCGGTCGCCCGGATCGCGAACCCGGCACCGGACCCGATGCGGAATCCTCCGGTGGCGGCCATCACCAACGCACCGGCGACGGCCCCGTTCCACCGCGAATGGACCATGGACGATCTGCTCCCCCCGGTCCGGGAACTCGCGAAGGGCCGCGATTTTCAACAGGGAAAGTGGGTCTTCGAAAAATCGCTCTGCGGTGCCTGCCACGCCTTCGCCGCGTTTTCACCCGGCACGGGCCTGGCCCCCGACCTCAGCTCGGTGGGCAACCAATACCCGCGCGAATTCCTCCTGCAGTCCATCGTGGAGCCCTCCGCCGTCATCAATGGCCAATATTATTTCACCAACTTTCACCTGAAGGACGGGGAAGTGGTCTCGGGCAAATTGATCGAGATGGTCGATGGGAAATACCGCGTGGCGCCTTCGGTGGCGGCGCCCGACACGATCGTCGAACTCAAGGAGGAAGAGGTCGCCGCCCTCGAGCCTTCGCCGGTGTCACCGATGCCGACCGGGATGCTCAACACGTTCACGCAGGACCAGATTCTGGACCTGATCGCCTTCCTTATGTCCGGGGGGAATCCCCAGGCCGGTTTTTTTTCGAAATGAGCTTCGGAAGCCTCGCCGTACCGATTCGAAGCGCCCACCGGCGTGGTCGGTCTTGGTAGGGCGAGGTTCCACCCGAGCCGCTTGGGAGTCCGTGGCGGGGGCAGTGCCAGGAGGCGCACGGCCGACCCGGGCGCATCTGGGCATCGTGGGAAGGCGGGTAGGAAAACCCGCCCTCCCAGGTGGTCGCGAC
>JANYCC010000062.1 GCA_025360495.1 Verrucomicrobiota bacterium
GTCGCGACAGCTCCGGGGGGCGGGTTTTCCTACCCGCCTCCCCACGGTGCTCAGATGCGTCAGCTTCACCGGGGACAAAAAGCAACCACCGCCGATGGGGATCGGCGGTGGTTCCGAGAGCGATCCTTCGGAGTGGATCAGCTCAATTTCCGGTGGGCCAGGGCCAACGCGGAGAGACCAACCCCGAGGAGCAACACGGTGCTGCCCCCATCGGGTACCGGCGGAGTCTTGGAGGTGTCGATATAGGCGACGAAGTGCGAGAGACCCAACCCCAGGTTGCTGGTGAAGAAGTCATCGCCCGCGGTCGGCAGGGTGAAGGCGGCGCCCCCGGTGGCGAACACCACGTCGCCACCGTGCGGGCCGTCATACTTGGCCAGCACGAAATCGTATCCGGCCGGGACCGAGTTGTTGCCAGTGGTATCCTTCAGGGAGCTCGCCGAACTGACCGTCCCATTGAAATCATTGATCCCAGTGGTGAAGGTGTGATTCGCGGCGGGATTCCCAAGGTTGGCCACCGACGTCGTGGTGGCCCCCAGGCTGAGCAGGTAGTTCACCCAGATCGCCTCGTTCGCGTCGCTGGCGGGCTCACCCACCACAATCGTTCCCACGACTCCGGGGGAATCAATCGTCAGGGCGGAAGCACTGCCGGCGACCAAACATCCCAAGACGGCAAACCCTGCTGTCAGTTTCTTGATGTCTAGATATTTCATATGCAGTTGAGGAGGCCGTCAGTTCATCTTGCAGTCGCATCCACGAGCAGCAATTTGACGCTGCGCGAACTCATCTGGCGTCTGGCAAGCAACCGGAATGCCAACGAAGTGCCCCAAAAAACGGTCAACTGAGCCCCAATGGGTTGCGAGAACAACGGGGTCGATGGAAGCCCGAAAATCGTAAGGACGCCCGACATCGAAATCCGACACTTTACAGATTTCAATCCCGCGGATTCCCGGCGCTGGGTGCCTGCGCCAAAAGTCTTCGGATGTCAGGAAGATTCGCTTTTCCCGGATTCTTGCCTCTGGCGCTGGATCTGCCCAAATCCCCGGATGCGCGTCCTCCCGCTCCTTCCTGTCCTGGTCGCGATGTTTCTTGCGGGATGCCAGAGCCCCCCGACACCCGAACCGGAGGCCCCCTATGACGTCCTGATCCGCGGCGGCACGGTCTATGACGGCAGTGGGCGTCCACCCTTCGTGGGCGACGTCGCGCTGCGCGGTGATAAGATTGTGTCGGTGGGCGCCCTTGCCGGTCGAAAGGCGCGGCGCGAAGTGGATGCCCGGGGCCTGGCCGTCGCACCCGGATTCATCAACATGCTGAGTTGGGCCAACGAATCCCTCCTGGAGGATGGCCGGTCCCAGAGTGACCTCCGGCAGGGTGTCACCCTGGAAGTTCTGGGCGAGGGCGAATCGATGGGCCCGCTGAATGCCGAGATGAAGCGCCTCATGACCGCGGAGCAGGGTGACATCACCTATCCGGTCACCTGGACCACCCTTGGCGGCTATTTGGAGGAACTGGAACATCGGGGTGTCTCGTGCAATGTCGCCTCGTTTGTCGGCGCGACGACGGTGCGGATCCACGAGATCGGCCACACGGACCGTGCGCCCACCCCGGCCGAGTTGGTCCGCATGCGGCAATTGGTCCGCGAGGCGATGGAAGAGGGTGCGCTCGGGGTCGCCTCCGCACTGATTTATGCGCCGGCATTCTATGCGAAGACCGACGAGCTGATCGCCCTGGCCAAGGTCGCGGCGGAATATGACGGTCTTTATATCTCACATTTGCGCAGCGAGGGGAACGCGTTCATACCGGCTCTCGATGAGATCATCACCATCGCCCGTGAAGCCCGGGTCCGCGCCGAGATCTATCATCTCAAGGCCGCTGGCAGGCCCAATTGGGCCAAGCTCGACGCGGCGCTGGCCCGGATCGAGATGGCCCGGGCGACCGGTCTGAGCCTCACCGCCGACATGTATTGTTATACCGCCGGGGCGACCGGCTTGGATGCCGCCATGCCGCCCTGGGTCCAGGAAGGCGGTTATCGGGAATGGGCCGGTCGCCTCCAGGATCCGGCCCTCCGTGATCGGGTGAAGCGCGAGATGGGAGCACCGGCCGACACGTGGGAGAATTTCTTCGTCGCGGCCGGTTCGCCGACCAACATCCTGCTCGTCGGATTCAAGAGTGCGGCCCTCAAACCCCTCACCGGCAAATCGCTGGCTGAGGTCGCCCAAATCCGGGGCAAATCAGCCGAGGAAACGGCGATGGACCTGGTCATTGAGGACGGAAGCCGGGTCGAGACGATCTACTTCCTGATGTCCGAGGAAAACGTCCGGCGCGAAATCCGGTTGCCGTGGGTCAGCTTTGATTCGGACGCGGCCTCGCTGGCGCCCGAGGGGGCATTCCTCAAGTCCAACCCCCATCCGCGGGCCTATGGGAATTTCGCCCGCTTGTTGGGCAAATATGTGCGGGACGAAAAATTGATCCCGCTGGAGGAGGCCATCCGACGGTTGACCCGTTTCCCGGCCGAGACGCTGCGCCTCGATCGCCGGGGACGTCTCAATCCCGGTTGTTTCGCGGATGTCGTGGTGTTTGACCCGGCCACCATCCAGGACCACGCGACGTATGAAAGGCCGCATCAATATTCGACCGGCGTGGTGCACGTGTTTGTCAACGGCGTGCAGGTGCTCCGCGATGGGGGGCACACCGGGGCCAAACCGGGGCGTTTCGTGCGCGGCCCGGGATGGAATCCATCCCGGCGTTGAGAGGCCCACGCGACGGGCACCCCGGGGCGGAGTGTGAAAGGCGTGGTGGGTTTGGGGAAAACGATCTGAACGATCTGAACACCCCCGCCATCGGGGGCCGCGAATCCCACTTTGGGGCCGGCGTTGGGGATTCCTTCGAAAATTTTTCCAAAATGGACACGACAACCAAGCCGGTGGAGTCGCGGTTGAACGGGTCCTGACGGGCGGCATGGAGCGGCGTCGCCGAGGGGAAAAGGGCGGCTCTTTCCTTGCAATTCCCGCCGGGGAAGGGGACGGGTGGCGCCATTGGGGGGCAGCGTCTTGCGTTCCGCGAGGACGGCATTGTCCGGAACTTCGTGCCGGGCGGGGTTGGTGAGCCGCCCACCTCCGGGCATCGGGTTGTGCCCGGTCGGGACGGTCCTGACGGGGAACCCCCACCGGGTGATTCTGGAGAATTCCGAAAATAGTCATTGCGGACTGCGTCGTGGTTCCCATTATCTGCGCTCCCGTTTCGCCCTGAAAGCAAAACGATGAGTCCGGCCGATAACCACGTCGCTCCAAGCGAATGGGATTAATGGCCGGATGCACGAGAGCGAGTGCTCCGTGGAGTGTAATTTGATTTGCCTGTGAAAACACTGAGACCGCTAACGCCGTCAACGCGTTATATCACGTATGCCGATTTTTCGGACGTCACGAAGACGACGCCGGAGAAGTCGCTGGTGTACACCCGTAAACGATCGGGTGGACGCAACTGTCATGGACGGGTCACGGCCCGTGCCATTGGCGGTGGCCACAAGCAGAAAGTCCGGCAGGTTGATTTCCGCCGGAACAAGTTCGGCATCCCGGCCACGGTGATTGCGGTCGAGTACGACCCGATCCGGAGTGCGCGGTTGGCGCTCTTGGAATATGCGGACAAGGAACGCCGCTACATCATCTGCCCGGTCGGCCTGAACGTGGGCGACACCCTGTTGAACGGGGCGACGGCGCCCCCGACGGTCGGCAATTCCCTTCCCCTTTCCGCGATACCGGTCGGCCTGACCATTCACAACATCGAGCTGATCCCGGGTCGGGGCGGCCAGATGGTGCGTTCGGCGGGAGTCGGGGCGACGTTGATGTCGCGGGATGCCGGGTACGCCCAGATCCGATTGCCCTCGGGTGAAATCCGGAGGGTTCACGAGGCCTGCACGGCGACCATCGGGCAGGTGGGCAACACCCAGCACGAGAATGTGGTGCTGGGCAAGGCCGGCCGTTCGATCCATCGTGGCAAGCGCCCGATGTCCCGCGGCATGTGCCGCAACCCGGTCGACCATCCCAACGGGGGTGGTCAGGGCAAGTCCAAGGGTGGTGGCGGACGCCAGCACCTGACCTCGCCGTGGGGCGTCCTGGCAAAGGGCTTCCGCACCCGGGTCAAATCCAAGATCTCCAACCGGTTCATTCTCGTTCGCCGGGATGGCCGTCCGATGAAGCGCAAGTAATCTTATGGGACGTTCACTCAAGAAAGGTCCGTTCGTGGATCACCACCTTCTCGACAAGATCGAGAAGGCCAAGGTTTCCAAAACCAAGATCCCGATCAAGACCTGGTCGCGTCGCTCGACGATCACGCCCGACTTTGTGGGGTTGACGTTCAATGTCCACAATGGCCGCATCTTCAACCCGGTGTTCGTCACCGAGAACATGGTGGGCCATAAGTTGGGTGAGTTCAGCCTCACCCGCACGTTCAAGAAACACGGCGCACACACGGCCAAGGCCGAGGCCAAGTAGTCAGGAGACATCATGGAAGTCCAGGCCATCTATAAGAACGTCCGCATGTCCCCGCAGAAAATGCGGGAGGTCGTGCGGCAGGTCCAGGGTATGAATGCCGTCGAGGCCCTTGCCGTGCTGAAGGTCGTCTCCCGCAAATCCGCCCGGGCGGTCGCGAAGACCCTTCAATCGGCGATCGCCAACGCGGAAAACAACCACGGGCTGCGTCCGGAAAAGCTCACCATTAAAAACGCCTTCGCCCAGACCGCCGGTTCGCTCAAACGGTTTGTCCCGAAGGCGCGCGGATCCGCCGGGCCCATCATCAAGCGCAACTGCCACATCAAGATCGTCCTCACCGACAACTGACACCATGGGCCAAAAGACCAATCCCATCGGATTTCGAATCCCCGTCACCCGCGACTGGCGTTCGAAGTGGTATGCCTCCAAGAAGGACTTCGGCGCGTTGCTGGTCGAGGACCAGAACATCCGCCGCGTCCTGCGCCGCAAACTGGAGTCCGCCTCGGTGCCCAAGGTGCACATCGAACGGGCTGCCAACCGCTGCCGCGTCACCATCTACACCGCCCGCCCCGGGGTCGTCATCGGCCGGAAAGGGTCCGAGATCGACAAGCTCAAGGAGGATCTCTCCAAGCTCACCGGCAAGGACGTCTATGTCGACATTCAGGAGGTCAAGCAACCGGAGATCGACGCCCAGTTGGTCGCCGAGAACATCGCCCTGCAGCTGGAGCGCCGGATCAGTTTCCGCCGGGCCATGAAAAAGGCCCTGCAACTGGCCAAGGATTTCGGTGCCAAGGGCATCAAGATCCGTTGTGCCGGCCGTCTCGGCGGCGCGGAAATCTCCCGGGTGGAAACCTATCGGGATGGCAGTGTCCCCCTCCATACCCTCCGGGCGAACATCGATTACGGATTTGCGGAAGCGAACACCGTGTACGGCAAGCTCGGGATCAAATGCTGGGTTTGCAAAGGCGAGAACAAGCCGAATGCCGCCCGCAAACCCGACGAAAAACGGCCTGAAACAGCGGCCCGTTGAACCCCTCGCACCCCCAGTTTTCGGAAGGAAAGTCTGATCTATGGCAATGATGCCCGCCCGGGTTAAATACCGGAAAATGCACCGCGGACACCGCACCGGACTCGCGTCCCGCGGCAACACCGTGGCGTTCGGTGAGTACGGTCTCCTGGCCTTGGAACGTTGCTGGATGGACGCCAAGCAGATCGAGGCGGCCCGCGTCGCCATCACCCGCTACATGAAACGTCGCGGCAAGGTCTGGATCCGGATCTTCGCGGACAAGAGTTTCACCAAGAAGCCCCTCGAGGTGCGGATGGGCACCGGCAAAGGCGGCGTCGAAGGCTGGGTGGCCGTGATCCGTCCTGCCAACGTCCTGTTCGAGGTGGACGGGGTGACGGAAGCGGTGGCCCGGGAGGCGATGCGTCTCGGTGCGACCAAGCTGCCCATCTCGACCAAGTTCATTTCGCGCCACAAGCTCGGCTAACCGACATCCCCATGGCCAAAATCGTTTTCAAGGAGATGACCGCACAGGAGTTGACGGCGAAAAGCCACGAACTCCGCCACGAATTGTTCAACCTGCGGGTGCAGCAGGCCACGGCACGGCTCGAGAAGCCGCACCGCATCCCGCAATTGCGGCGTGACATCGCGCGGTGTGAAACCCGCATCTCCCAACTGCGTCTCGCCACCCAGCGGGTCTGAACCTGCACCGCTTTTAACTGACTTATGGCTGAATCGACCGAGGTCCGGGGACACCGCAAGGAACGCGTAGGCGAGGTGGTCTCGAACAAGATGCAGAAGACCATCGTGGTCAAAGTGGAACGACGCTTCCGTCACCCCCAGTTCAAAAAGGTGGTGACCAGCTTCCACAAGCTTTACGCCCACGATGAAACCAACGCCGCCAAGATCGGTGATCTGGTCCGGGTCCAGGAGACCCGGCCCCTGTCCCGCTCCAAGTGCTGGCGCCTGATGGAAGTCCTGAATGCGGATGGGTCCTCCAAGACCGCCGCCTGACCCTAGCCCGACGGAGTCCCAACATGCTTCAGATTCGTTCCAGTACCGACGTGGCCGACAACACCGGCGCCAAAGTCGCATGGGTCATCGGTGTCCTTGGCAAGAACCAGCGCTATGCGCGGGTCGGGGATGTCGTCAAGGTCCACATCAAGGAGGCCGCCCCGGACGGCACCGTCAAGAAAGGCGATGTTTGCAACGCCGTGGTCGTCCGCACCGTGACCAAGATCCGAAGGTCCGACGGCTCGTACCTCAGTTTTGACCGCAACGCCATCGTCATCATCACCCCGGAAGGGGAACCCCGGGGAACCCGGATTTTCGGACCGATCGCCCGCGAATTGCGGGAGAAACGGTTCATGAAAATCATTTCCCTGGCCCCGGAAGTCATCTGATTCAGAGCCCGGAGATCGATATGCCTAAATTTCATGTCAAGAAGGGCGACGAAGTCGTCGTCATCGCCGGTTCGGCCAAGGGTCGTCGCGGCAAGATCACCCAAGTCCTGACCGCCAAGGAGTCGGTGGTGCTGGAGGGGAGCGACGACCGGGCCCAGGAGAAGGAGGACCGCCGCCGTCTCGTCAAGCCGGTCATCCACCACCTGCGCAAGAACCAACAGCACCCCGAGGGCGGGTTGCTCTGGCTCGAGGGACCCATTCATATTTCCAATGTCATGAAGGCGGACGAATTCGAACGTCGCCGGGCCGCCAAGGCCGTCGTCAAGAGCTAAGCCATGAAGCCCCGTCTCCAAGATAAGTACGAGAAGGACGTCCGCCCGGCGCTGCAAACCAAGCGCGGGTACGTCAACCTCCACCAGGTCCCCCGGTTGGACAAGATCGTCCTCAACATGGGCGTCTCGACGTCCAAGGAAAAGGGCGCGTTGGAAGAGGCCGTGAAGGACATGACGGCGATCACCGGCCGCAAGCCGATCATCAACCTGGCCAAGAAGAGCGTCGCCAATTTCAAGCTGCGCAAGGGTCAGTCCGTCGGTTGCAAGGTCACTCTCCGCCGGAAGGTGATGTATGAGTTCTTCGATCGGCTCGTCGCCACCGCGCTGCCGCGCATCCGCGATTTTCGCGGCACCAGCCCGCGTCAGTTTGACGGCCGGGGCACCTATTCACTGGGCCTGCCCGACCAGACCATCTTTCCTGAAATCGAACTCGACAAGATCAAGTTCAACCAAGGCATGGACATCACCATCGTGACGACCGCCCCGACCAACGAGGAG
>JANYCC010000070.1 GCA_025360495.1 Verrucomicrobiota bacterium
AAAACCCGCCCCCCCCGGAGCTGTCGCGACCGCCCTGGGAAGGCGGGTTTTCCTACCCGCCCCGCTTCTCCCATGGCCCGTCTTATGACACGACGTCGGCGGCGGCTTCGTTGCGCGGTGCCAGAAGGTGCCCCGGAGCGAAGGCGTCCTGCAGGAAACGGTCGGCGAAGGCGTTCAGGAGCGGGGCGCCCCAGAGATTTCCTTTGGCGGCTGGGTTGGACCGCCGACTCACCTCAGACAAACAGCTCCGGACTGACCCGGAAATGGGCGGCGAGCTTGCGCACGTGCGCGAGGGTCAGATTGCGGTCACCCCGCAGGATCATCGCCCCAAGGTTCCGGCTCCCCCCCAGAAGCCGGGACAGATCCGCAGCGGACATTCCCGCCTCTCCCAGCAGATGCTTCAGTCGGGCCCTCACGCTGAGCTTCGGCAAGGGCGGTCGATCCCGGTCGTACTCCTCCAGCAGGGAACACAGGAGGTCGAAGTAATCCCGCTGATCAGGCGTGAATTCGTCCTGCCAAAGGGCCATCGCATCGGCGACCTCGGCGACATTTGCGTATCCGACCACATCATGCACCGGGCGGGGCATCAACACATCGCAAAGGTCGGCGTAATCCCGAGGCAACTCCGCGAATCGCAATGCCGTCCTGGTCTTCATAATTCGTCCTTCCATAGGTCCTTGCTGTACTCGGCGTGGGTAAGGAACCGGAGCATGTACGTGGTCTGGCGATCAAAGTGCACCGCCACGATCAATCGGTAGCTGTTGCCGCACACGTTGAACACGACCACCGGCTTTCCGCTGCCCACTCTCACCTGATCCGCACTGGTGTAGACCCTGCGCAGTTCAATCAGGTTCCGCCACCGGGCCGCTCGCACGGTTTCCACCCATGCCGCCAAATACTTGGCGGCCTTTGGATACTGCTCCGCGGCCTCCCGCACGAAGCCTTCCTTGATGATCCGCACGCATACAGATTGTATGCGCCGTCCTCTGCCGTCAAGCTCGGGCTTGGCTCAAGCCACAAGATTACGGTGCCGCTGAAGGAGTCGATCGATTCGCTGTCTTGGATCGCCATCACGGCTTGCTCAACCTGATCCCGAGCGAGCTCACAGTGATCGATCACCGCGGAGGCCTGCCCGCGGTCCAACGCCCGGCAAAGAAGTCCGATGACCGACTCCAGCGATAGGTCAGGAAGCATTCCGACAATTGGGATCGAACGGGACTCCCACGGACGGCATGATCGGGAAGCATCGGAAGCGCGCCCAATGCCACTCGGACAAGATCGACCCAATCATGACGTTGCCGCCGGGGGAACGAGCTGTCGGGGCGGTCGTTCAACGGAAATCTTCCCCATCGAATTCCAGGGGCTCATCTTGGCGCCGCCCCCACCCCGGACTCCCCAGCGGCTCGGGTGGAACCTCGCCCTACCAAAACAAACCACGCCGGTGGGCACTTCGAACCGGGTCGAGGCTCCGCTTGGCAAAGTAGGATGCCGACGGTTTCCGGGCCCACTTCATCATACCGGTGGAACGTGCGTGCCAAAGTCTTTGGTTCGTCTCGGACACGTTCCATTAGTTTCATGGCTGCAGAGAAGGTCACCGCCCCGTTCCTCGTCGCCGTCAACGCCGAGCCGGTGCGCCGTGCCACCCGCGGACGGTTTGGGAGACCGGGCGGGAGCGGCGAGTTCGGATATCCCTTCGATCCCTTCCTGTCGATCCCTTCCTTGCTTGGGTTGCGGACTTGCGAAATAATGCCGCCCCATGGCACCCGGAACTCCGGGCAGCCTCCCCCCCGATGATTTTTATTCGTGACTGCACGACCGTGCTCCGCTCCACGCTGCTGCCGCTTCTTGTTGCCCTTCTCGGGTTGATCCGCGCCGTGGCAGGCACGTCCCCGGGTTCGACGCTCGTCCTCGACGGCGGCAATCAGTCAGTGAGACTCACGCTAAACTCTCCTCCGCAGAGCGACTACACGCTGGCTGCCTGGGTCTGTCTGAAGTCTGGCGGGGCGTTTTTCGGAACGCGCGTCGGGGTGATCTCCCGCCGGTTTGCGGCGACTCCGTGGAGTTGCTGGTGCGCGGGGCCACCGACACCGATCCGCAGTATGTCGAACTGGGCCGCTGCGGCGGGTTCAACGGGGCGCCCAGCACCGTCCCGGTGCCGCTCAACACCTGGACCCACATCGCGGCGACCGTGGATGCCTCGAATACGGTGACCTACTTCGTCAACGGCCAGCCTGCGGGATCCTGGTCCGCCATCGGCAAGGACATCGGCCTGGGGACCCAGGTGAACCTGGGCCAGAACGCCGGCGCGCGCCGCTCCCACTTCATCGGACCCTCGATCTTAAACGAGTTTCCGAAAGGCCGGACCCTGGATACAGTGACACTCTTGGACTCCTTTTCCTCGTCCGCGATGATCGTTTCGTCGGGGGTGGTGCCAGGGGACACGGACGAACACCTGGACGGGGTTGGACGCGGTGGCGGTGGACTCCAACGGGATGATCCGGGTCAGTGTGCCGATGTTCTATCGGGTGCGCGGGACTCCGCCTCCTCCCGGCATGGTGCTGATCCCAGCCGGCTCGTTCCAGATGGGGGACACGTTATGGGAAGGCGGACCCGACGAACTCCCGGTGCACTCCGTGTTCGTCTCGGGGGTTTTCATGGACCGCTACGAGGTTACGAAGACGCTGTGGGACGAAGTGAAAGGCTGGAGCAGTGGAAACGGATATGTTTTTGCCAATCCGGGAGGGGGAAAGGCGGCCGACCACCCGGTGCACACCGTGAGTTGGTTCGATGTGGTGAAGTGGTGCAATGCGCGATCGCAGAAGGAGGGGCGGGTGCCGGCCTATTATATCGATGCAGCGCTGACCCAGGTCTACAAGGCCGTGGAAACGGCGCCGTACGTGAAATCGAATGCCGGGTATCGGTTGCCGACGGAGGCGGAGTGGGAGAAAGCCGCGCGCGGTGGTGCGGGTGGGCACCGTTTCCCGTGGTCGGACGCGGAAACGATCACCCACAGCCGTGCGAACTATTACAGCGATGTCAGCTATGACAAAGATGTCAGCCCCACTAGCGGCTACCATCCCAGCTACGCGGTTGGCGAACCCCCCTACACCAGTCCGGTGGGCTCCTTTGCGGCCAACGGATACGGTCTTTATGACATGGCTGGGAACGTGTGGGAGTGGTGCTGGGACTGGTACGGTTCGTACCCGGATGAAACCCAGACTGATCCGCGGGGTCCGGCGTCCGGCTCGTACCGCGTGATCCGGGGCGGCACTTGGAGCCGCGAGGCATTCCGCTGCCGGTCGTCGGGCCGCGCCGGCGGGTACACGCCGGGCGGCGGGGACGGCAGCGTCGGATTCCGATGCGTCCTGCCCCCGGGTCTGCCCTGAGCCGAAGGGAAAGGTTTTCCCGGTGCCAAGATCCGACGGGGAGCGAGACCCATGGCGACCCCGGCCGGATCGACAGGCTCCTTCACCTGCCAGGTGGTGCCACCAAGCCGCGATGGCGCGCTTGGCGTTCTTTGCGTGAAATCCTCCGACCTTTGCTGAATCGAAACGGCTTAGACGCCGTCCCGGACAGGACGCGCCAGTTCACCAGTTCACGTTCGCAGGGCGGATATAAGATGGCGCAACTCCTGTTCGACCTCACCGGGGTCTGCCACTGTCTGCGCCACTTCCGTCCGCAGCGCCCCACGGCAACGCCGACGCAATCGGAGCACTGCCATTTACACGGCCGCTTCAGTGAGCCCCAAGCGCTCCGCCAGGCCGCATAGGTTTCCCTGTCTTCCCCTTCCCAGAGCAACAATTTCAAATTGTCGCAAAATGCGCCCCTGCCCGCCGCGGTTGGGGGGTTGTCATCCGTTCCTAAAGGAATGCCGGGAAAAGGTAACGCGGGAATTCTTTCCATCACCGGGACAGGCACACCTGACGCGTCAAAGGAACCGGGAGATACGCGCATGAGTGCGCCAGTCGCCTGGCGCTTTCGAACGAAGACGTGGGTGGATCGGAAGGCTGGTGGTGCCGGCGAGAACGGTGCCAAGCGGCAGAGGACTGCCGCACTCCAAGACGCGGCCGCGCATCCCCGCACCCATGGGCCCAAGGATCACGCGCGCTGGTTCGGAAGGTGCCGGCGATCTGCGCCCCGAGGCCATCGCCACGGCAGCACCGGGATGCGCCCGTGCGGATCCCGACCCCTTCGGGAACCTTGACACGCCGGGGACTCACTGCCAGACAACTCACTCGGTCGGGCAGATCGAGGAGGACCGCATCCAGGTGAGGGACGCGGTGCCAACACCCCGGCCGGCCCAAGGAGCCCGAGCCCACCCTGACGTTCCATGAAGATTTCCATTCCCGTCACCTTGGCATTGCTGTGTGTTCCGCTGATGTTGCCCGTGTCAACCCACGCGGACGTGAACCTGGTCATCAACGGCAGCTTTGAGGTGCCCGGGTTGGGTGATCACTCCGTCGGGCCCGGTCGCCAGCAATATAACGGGCCCTCCACCGACATTCCGGGATGGACCGTGGAGGGCATCGGGGATGTCTTTTTGGCGAAGGCCCCCGAAATCGGGAATACGGCCGACCCGTCGTTCAACTTTGCGCAGGACGGGGAATACTATCTCGATCTGAGTGGTGGAGGCGGGTTGCACGCCACGGTTTTTCAGGACATTGCGACCGTCCCATTGACCCCGTACCGGCTGTCATTCCATATCAGCGCGGCCGACTGGGTTCCTCCGGCGGCCACGATCAAGGTGCGGATCACGGGGGCCTCCACCCTGCTGGACACCACGCTGACGCCCCTTGCACCCGGCGCGAACCTGAACTGGACACTTCAAACCTTCGTTTTTGTCGCCGATTCAACCACGACACGGCTGGGTTTCGTGGACACCTCGTCATCGGACGACAACTCCAGTTTTGTCGACAGCATCTCGGTGGTTCCCCAGCCGCCAACGTTTTCATCCCTCGTCATCAACGGTCCCGCCTCCGTCGACGAGGATGGGACGGCCCAATACACGGCGACCGCCACGTTCAGCGACACTTCCACGCAAGGGGTCGATCCGATTTGGTCGGCTGATTCCCCCACCGTCAGTATCACGGCCGCTGGGCTTTTAAGTGCAGGCGAAGTGCCAGGCGATGCGACGGTGCTCCTATCCGCTAGTCGGACTCTCAACGGAGTCACCCTGACCGCCACCAAGAGCATCACGATCCTCAACACACTCGGTCCACCCCCGGGAACGGTCGTGGTCTGGGGGGACAACACTTTTGGACAACTCGACGTGCCACCGAACCTGGCCGGGGTGGTCGCGGTGTCCGGAGGGGATCTTCATAGCCTGGCACTCAAGGGCGACGGGACGGTCGTCGCGTGGGGGTTCAATTTCGACGGACAATCCACCGTGCCCGGAGGCCTGACCGGAGTGATCGCGGTGGCGGCGGGCGGCGTCCATAGCATGGCCCTGAAAAGTGACGGAACCGTTGTCGGCTGGGGATACAACGGCCAGGGACAGGCCACGGTGCCGGGCGGTTTGAACGGGGTCGTGGCGATCGCGGCGGGATACGCCCATAACCTCGCTCTCCGGAACGACGGGACCGTGGTGGCCTGGGGCGACAATGGGAATGGCCAGGCGAACGTGCCGGGGGGCTTGGACGGGGTGGTGGCGGTTTCGGCGGGCACCCCTAGTCTGGCTCTCAAAAGCGATGGGACAGTGGTGGCGTGGGGATATAACAAACAGGGCGAGGCCACCGTGCCGGCGGGTCTCGGCGGGGTGATCGCCATCTCGGCCGGCCTGTATCACAGTCTGGCCCTCAAAGGAGATGGGACCGTGGTGGCGTGGGGGGCGGGTATGACACCCACCGGTGATCCGGAAATCGATTTTGGACAGAGCATCGTTCCAGTGGGACTGGCGGGGATCGTGGCGGTGTCCGCGGGTGGACTTCACAGCCTGGCCCTGAAAGGCGACGGCAAAGTGGTCGGATGGGGCCGCACCGCAGGAGGCGGTGCCGCCACGGTTCCCACGGGCTTGGGCGTGGTGCTGGCCGTCTCTGGCGGAGGCTATCACAGCCTGGCGCTGCTGGCCGGGGAAGCAACCCCGCCCACGGCGCAAACCCTGGCGGCGGCCTTGGTCACGGACCATTCCGCGATCCTTCGCGGTCAGATTATGGATGATGGTGGGAGGGCCATCACGGAACGGCACATCGAATGGGCGAAATCCGCAGGCGGCTGGGGCGCGGGCACGCCGGGGGTCGATCATGGATTCATCGCGGACGCATCGATCCTCATTTCGGGAAGCGAATTCAGGGCCACCTTGAAAGGATTGTCCCCGAACACCGCCTATGAATATCGGGTTTCCGCCGCCAATCCGGCCGGCATAAGCCCCGCGACATCGATGAACATCGTGCCCTTCACCACCTCCAATCCCCCTTCCTTGGGGATGGTCGTGGCGTGGGGCCGTAATGACCAGGGCCAGGCAACCGTTCCCGCCGGTTTGAACGGGGTGATCGCCGTCGCCGCCGGTGAGCGTCACACCGTGGCCATGAGGAGTGATGGCACCGTGATCGGGTGGGGAATCAATGATTATGGCCAACTTGATATTCCGGCCGGGCTGACCGGGGTGATCGCCATCACTGCCTTTGACGGTCAGACCATGGCGCTGACGGAGGACGGAAAGGTGGTGGCCTGGGGGCGCAATGAATTTGGCGAATCGGATGTTCCCGGCGGGTTGGGCGTGGTCACTGCCATTTCCGCCGGCGCCACCCACTCCGTTGCCTTGAAACTTGACGGCACCGTGGTGGCGTGGGGACGGGACGAGTACGGCCAGTCCGACGTTCCCGTGGGACTGGGCGGGGTCAGGTCCATCGCCGCCGGACAGGGGCATACGGTGGCCTTGAAATTGGACGGCACGGTGGTGGCCTGGGGAAACAATGCACACGGTCAAACGACCCCGCCCGGCGGCTTGGGCGGGGTGAAGAGCATTGCCGCGGGCGAAGCCCACTCGGTGGCGTTGAAAAATGACGGCACCGTGGTGGCTTGGGGACTCAACGACTTCGGCCAAACGACGGTTCCTGCGGGATTGAATGGGGTCACGGCCATCGCCGCGGGAGGGCGGTTCAGCCTGGCACTGAAGACCGACGGAACGGTGGTGGCGTGGGGAAGCGACGAATTCGGCCAAAGGATGGTGCCGGCCGGCTTGAGCGGGGTGACCGCCATCGTGGCCGGCGCGTTTCATGACGTGGCCTTGACGAAGGGGACTGCCCCACTCACAGCCACGGCCCTGGCCCAGGTGGTGAACGGTTTCGTGGTCGGGGCCACGGTCACCGGCGGTGGATTCGGCTACGATGTCCCCCCCGTGGTGCTGCTGATCGGTGGGGGAGGCACCGGGGCGTCCGCCCTGACCACCGTTGAAAATGGAGCGGTGACCCATGTCACCATCACCAATCCCGGCTCCGGCTATGCCACCCCACCCCTGATGCGGATCGCCTCACCGCCTTTCAGCCCACAAATCTCCATCGAGGTCAGCCGCGTCCGGGTCCATCTCAAGGTGATTCTGGGATCAAGATATCTCATCGAAGGCAGCGTCGACCTCACCAACTGGATCCCGGCCGGCGATCCATTCCTGGCACAGGACGAGCAATTGACCCAGGAGTTCGAGGTCCATCGGTGTGGGCGAGGCGAGCCCGCCAGAACTCGCGGGACTTTGTCGCGAA
>JANYCC010000084.1 GCA_025360495.1 Verrucomicrobiota bacterium
CGGGCGGTCGGACTCCCCGGGGCAACCAACTCGGCATCCCGCCACAGGCCCGAAGCGATCTGGACCGGACTCGAGACCAGGCCGGTCCCGAGGAGAAAGCTGCCCAATCGGGAGGCTTTGCGGATGCCGACGAAACCGTCCCGGAACCGTCCCGTGGCGGCGACCCGGCCACTGGCATGGATCAGGTAACCGAGGCTGAGAAAGTTGAGCCCGGGGACCACTGAGAGCACGGCGAGACTGACGACCAAAGCCGCCAACCCAAAGAGCCAATCCAGCGCCGAACCGACCCCATGGGCTCCGCGGCGAAACCATCCGGACCGGGCACTTGGAGGCACGGCCCCGCCGGGGATCGCAGGTTCGACAGGATTCAGCGGAGTGATGGCGACGTCATCCATATCCGGGGAAGGAAATGAAGGGACTTGGCCGGTGACCCGCCCGACCCACAGGAATCGTGTCCAATGAACCCATGCCTGCGCCGCATGGCACAGGGTACCGGCTCAGCAGGAGAAATCGATCATCGCTTCAGGAAGGGGGCAGGTCATGCCGTGCCAGGAAACCGTCCCCGACCACATTCTCATGGCGGATGCCCCGGCCCGGGCGACAGTCTCCAGCGGTGGGATGCGGCCCGCCCAACGTGAACGGATGATGCCTTGGGTTCGCAATGCGGTGTTCGTCGGATGCTGTCTGGTGGTCGCCGGAATGGTGGCCGGCCGACTGCTCCGGCGCGCTCCCTTCCGCGAACCTCCGCCGGTGACCTCGCCGGCCCAACAGGTCGCCGGATTCCAACCGGTTTCGGAACGGGTGGACGCGGCCCAGGCCGGGGAATGGAATGGGGCCGGTGTCACCCCCGCTTCACGGGCTCCGGATCTCGTGCTCGCCCGTCGCCTTTCCCTCGCCCTCACCGGCACCATCCCGTCGTTGGAAGAGATCCGCGCCTTCGAAGCCGTCCGGCCGGAGGATCGGGTCCAGTGGTGGTTGTCCCATCTGTTCGAGGACCGGCGTTACAGCGATTATCTGGCCGAACGCCTGGCGCGGATTTCCGTCGGCGTGGAGAACGGACCGTTCATCGTCTATCGCCGGCATCGACTCGTGAGCTGGCTCAGTGACGAACTCCGCAAGAACCGGCCCTATGACCGGTTGGTGCGCGACCTCATCACCGCCGAGGGGATTTGGACCACGAAACCCCAGGTCAATTTCGTCACAGTCACCATCGACCAGAACAACAAGGAGGAAGGCCCGGACGAACAAAAGCTGGCGGCGCGGGTCTCCCGGGCGTTCCTCGGCGTGCGCATCGACTGCGTCCAGTGCCACGACGACATGTTCGGGGACCGGTGGAAGCAGAAGGATTTCCATCAGTTGGCGGCCTTTTTTGCCGGTGCCGAGATGTCGATGACGGGGGTCCGTGACGATGCGGCCAAGCCTTATGAATTCCGGTATCTTAGAAAACCGGGGAAGGAGATCGTCCCGCCGCGGGTGCCGTTCCACCCGGAACTGCTGCCGGAGGAAGGCCCGCTGCGGCAGCGGTTGGCGGCCTGGGTGACCCATCCGGACAACCTTCCGTTCGCCCGCACGCTGGTCAACCGCGTCTGGGCCCTGCTTTATAACCGCCCCCTGCATCAGCCCATCGATGACATCCCCCTCGACGGCCCGTTTCCACCCGCCTTGCAGATCCTGTCGGAAGACCTCGTGCGCAATGGGTATGATATCCGGCGGCTGATCCGGGTCATCGCGTCGACGCGCGGGTTCCAGTTGGACAGCCGTTCCGAGGATCCGGATCACCCGGTGGCAGTGGAACAGCAGAAGCTCTGGGCCGCATTCCCGCTCACCCGCCTGCGCCCGGAACAGGTGGCCGGCGCCATCCTCCAATCCGCCAGCCTCCGGACGCTGGATGGCGATTCCCCGGCCTTCACGCGGGTGCTCCGTTTTTTCCAGGAGAACGATTTCGTGAAGCGGTTCGGGGACATCGGGCAGGACGAATTCGACGGATTCGGCGGCACGATCCCGCAGCGGTTGGTGATGATGAACGGTGAACTGGTTCGGGAACGGACCAAGGAGAACGTGTTCGCGAACGCCGCCACCCGGATCGGGGTGGTCGCACCGGACGACGACACGGCGGTGGAGACGGCCTACCTGGCCACCCTCACGCGGCGTCCGACCCCGGTGGAACAGCGCCATTTTGCCGGCCGATTGCGCGAGGGATTGACGCTGAAACGGTCGGGGCGGATGGAGGACTTATATTGGACCCTGCTCAATTCCACGGAGTTTTCCTGGAACCACTGAATGTGCCCCATGAACCCCACCAACCCCACCCCCGAAGGCGCCTGCGGCACGCCCGATCATATTTCGCGCCGCACCCTGCTCCGACTCGGGGGCGCGGTGGGACTGGCCTGGCTGACCCCCGTGTCGCGATTGCTGGCGCGCGAGGCCGAGGCCGCGCCGAAGGGCCGACCGGCGCGTTCGGTCATCATCCTCTGGATGGCCGGCGGCCCGAGCCAGTTGGAGACCTTTGATCCGCATCCGGGATCCAAGACCGCCTTTGGGACTCGCTCCATCCGCACCGCCGTGCCGGGGATCGGACTGGCGGAAGGATTCGGGCACCTGGCCGAAGTGATGGGCGATGTCACCCTCGTGCGTTCGGTGGTGAGCAAGGAGGCGGACCATGAGCGCGCCGTATATAATATGAAGACGGGGTACCGTCCCAACCCCACGGTCGTCCATCCCTCGATCGGCGCCATCGTGTGCCATGAACTGGCCGATGCGGACATGGACATCCCCCGGCACATCTCGATCCTGCCCGACCAATGGCCGGCGCGAGGCGGCTATTTCGGGGCCCAGTTTGATGCCTTCCAGGTCCAGGATCCACGGGGCCCGGTCCAGGACGTCGCCAATCCCCTGGCCCGGGAACGGCAGGAGCGGCGCATGAAGGATCTCGGGGTGGTGGAGGCGTCCTTCGGCCGGGGGCGCCCCGCGGATCTCGACGGCGCCACCACCCTGCACCAGGTCACCATGGCGCGGGCATTGAGGCTGATGGGTTCGGACCAATTGAAGGCCTTTGACGTGCAACAGGCGCCGGCTTCGCAGCGGGCGGCCTATGGTGACACCCCGTTTGGACGCGGTTGCCTGGCCGCGCTCCGGTTGCTTGAGAAAGGGGTCCGCTGCGTGGAGGTGACCCTGGACGGATGGGACACGCACGTGAACAACCACAAACTCCAAGGGGCCCGGGTCGGCATCCTGGATCCGGCGTTCGCGGCGTTGATCCGGGATTTGAAGGAACGCGGGTTGATGGATTCCACGCTGGTCCTGTGCGGCGGGGAATTTGGCCGGACGCCCCAATTGAATCCCTTGGGAGGCCGGGATCATTGGCCTTCGGGGTTCAGCGTGGCGCTGGCGGGTGGCGGAATCCGCGGTGGCCGGGCGCTGGGTGGCACCGACCCGGAAGGCGGGAAGAAGGAACCGCGGGATCCGGTGACGGTGCAGGACATCCACGCCAGCATCCTCCACACCCTGGGCATCAACCCGGCGAAAGAGATCAAGACGCCGGTGGGCAGACCGTTGGCATTGAGCGATGGAAACGTGGTCCGGGAATTGGTGGGAGGCTGATCGTCCCGAACGGCTATCCACCCGGGTTGCCAATGTCGGAGGAGGCCGTCGCCACCCCACGCCCCTGCACCAACACCCGGAATGACCGGCCCAGATGCTGCGGATGGGTCAGGGTCTGGAACTGGCGCACACGGGGCTGGGTCCATTCGCCGAAATCCGCCTCCGTCGTCAACGTCCGGCTCATGACCCGGGTCAGGAACTGACGCTGTTCGGCCAGGCCGGTGGTGGTCAATCCGGCCGCTTCACCCACCCATTCCAGGCGCGTGAAATTCACATTCGCCGTCAGGTCCGCCGCACCCGGATCCGCAAGCACATCCTCCACGTGACGATGCGACCGATAACCGCGGAGCGTCCCCTGCGTGCGGCCCGGCGTGAAGAACTCCATTTCCGTCAAACCGTAATCGAAGGACACCAACCAACCCTGTCGCAACGCCTGCGCCGCCGCCGACCACCACCGTTCGGCGATGGGGGAACATTCCCAGGTGAAACCGTCCGGCAACACGTCCAGTAACGCCGTGGGCAGATCCGGGAGGAAACCACACAACTCCTCCGGCATCGGCATCCGGCACCACGCAAAACCCGGACCGGATCGGCCCACTCCCCAGCGAAACCAGACCCGCGTCTCCCCGTCCCATCCGAAGCGCTCCAATGGGAAGGCGTCAAGGAGCTCATTGCTGAAGATCACCCCGCGCGTTTCCGGGAGGGTGTCGGTCCATTCCACACATCCGGCGAAAGGCGCCAACCGTTCCTCCTGCCACCGACGTCGGACCGGCGAGGGCTCGCAGATCACATAGCGGATCCGGTGCCGCCAAGCCGGCCGATGATCACCGATCCAACCGAGGATATCCGCCGCCAACCGACCGTCATGCGCCCCGGCCTCGACCCATTGGACCGTGGTTTCATCCGCCGCCTCGGCCCATTCCAGGAATTGGAACGCCAACAGTTCACCAAACAGCGGCCCCACACTGACGCTGGTGTAAAAATCACCCCGGATCCCGACCCGGGCCGCATCGTGTTCATAATACCCGTCGCCCGGGGTATAAAGGGCGGCCTCCATGAAGCGCACGAAGGGGATCGTCCCACCGGCCGCGTCCATCTCCTCGCGGATCAACCGGCCGATACGTTCCAATCGGGCTGCTTCCGGGTTCATTTCCGTTTGTCAGGATAGGGGGGTGGCGCCGGCACCGAGACGGGTTTTTCCGCCAACCGACGGAGCACCTCGGCAATGCCCCGGTCCAACTGGTCGTCTATCCCGTCAAATTCATGCGCCGGATCGTTGTCCACCGTGATGTCGGGTTCGACCCCGACCCCTTCCATGATCCACTCGCGCGCCTCCAGGTCGAACCGGCTGAACTCGGGACGGTTGAGAAATCCGCCGTCCAGCAACGGAAGGGATCCCCGGATGCCGACCACGCCGCCCCACGAGCGCTGTCCGATGATCGGGCCCAGGCCGTGCTTGCGAAACCGGTAGCCGACGATGTCGCCGTCACTGGCGCTGAACTGGTCCAAAAGGAGGACCTTGGGACCGAGCACCTGCCCGGCGGGATCGACATTGACCGATCCGTTGCGGGCCACCGTCCACATCGCGGGTTCACGACGGAGCCGTTCGATGATCATGGGCGAGACATTGCCGCCGCCATTGCCCCGGCAATCGACGATGAGCGCCTCGCGATCCAACTGCGCATAATAGAATTTGGCAAATTCGTTGAGTCCCGGAGTCCCCATGTCGGGGACGTGCACATAACCGACACGACCGCCGCTGGCCTGGGACACCCTGGCGATGTTGCCCAGCACCCAGTCGAGATAGTGCAACGGCTGTTCGTCGGCCGTCGGCACCACCGTCTCGTCCCGCGCACCCTCCTCCCGGGGGACACCATTGACGCGGAGTCTCACCTGATGCCCGGCCTGGCCCACCAACGCCGCCTGGAAGCCCGGCAGTTCCCGCACCGGACGCCCGTTGACCGCGAGGATATAATCGTTCGTCCTCACATTCACCCCGATCTCGGTGAGTGGGGAACGGTACTTGGGATCCCAATTATGCCCGCGAAGGATGTGGGCAACCCGGTAATAACCGCTGGGATCGCGCTCCAAGGTGGCTCCCAAAAGCCCCATCGGCACCCGTTCGGGCTTCGGTTGGTCGCCGCCACCGACATAAGTGTGGCCGGTGCTGAGTTCGCCGATCAGTTCCCCAATGACATAGGTGAGATCCGCCCGTTGATGCACGTGCGCCAGCAGCGGTTCATAACGCTCCCGCATGGCCGTCCAATCCACCTGGTGCATCCCCGGGTCATAAAAGAAGTCCCGCATCTGGCGCCAGCATTCCCCATAGATCTGCCTCCATTCGGCGGCACGGTCCAGGTCGACACGCAGGTCGGCCAGGCTCAGCTTGTGGTCCGTCAGGTCGGGCTTGGCGGTGGGAAGATCGACCAAGGCAAAGGCGCCGCCCGACTTCACCAGCATCTTTTTGTGGTCCGCGGAGATCCGGTAACCCTCGACCTCGCCCAGTTCGGTCTCCTTCTCCTTGTCCAATTCATACAGCCACAACTTCCCCTTCCGCTGGTAATAAAGCTTGTCCCCGACGGAGGTCAGGCCGGCATAATTTGCGGCCGGCGGGGGCAGGACCGCGATGCGCTCCGCCAATCCCCCGGCATCCACCCGGACCACCACCTTCTGCGGTTCCTTGTCCTTCTCCTTGTCTTTCTTTGTTTCGTCGGCCGCGGCCGCGGTCGCCTTCGCCGTGCCGTTCGCCGGTTGAGCCCCGGTTTTGCCGCCCTCCTCCGCCTTCACGTCGGGCGGCTTGTCCTTCTTCTCACCTGGCTTGGCCTCCTCCCGCGGTTTGACCTCGTCGGACTTTGGTGCGAACGGCGACTTGGTGTCGGCCGCCAGGGTCACCAGGTAGAGACGTTCCATGTCCTGGTAGACGTGGTTCCACTCGGTCTCGCTGTGGGTCGGGTTGAAGGACCGTTCCGAGGTGAAGAACAGGTATTTGCCGTCGCTGCTGAACTCAGGTGAACCGGACTTGAACCAACCATCCGTGACCGGGACCGTCTGCTTGGAGACGACGGAATACAGCAGGATCCGGTTTAATCGGCGGGGCTCCGGCTCCGTGAAAGCCAACCACTGGCTGTCCGGCGCCCAGGCGAAATCCTGGATCTCCCAGGCCTTGGACTCGGCCACCAAGGTCACTGCGCCGCCATCCACGTCCGCGAATTGCAGCCGGTTCTTCTTGTCCGACCACGCGATGTGTTTGGAATCCGGCGACCAATCGATCCCGTACTTATAAGTGTCGGCCCCGGTGGTGAGGCGACGTCCCGCACCGACCCCGTCCTGCGACCGGATCCAGATCTCGTCCTCACCGGATTCGTCGCTCACCCAGGCGATCCAGCGGCCGTCGGGCGACCATGCCGCATTCCGTTCGTGGACCCCGGGCGAATGAGTGAGATTCCGGGTCGGACCGTGTTTCGCGGGAACCGTGAACACATCGCCCCGCGCACCGATCACCATCCGGTTTCCATCGGGGGAGATGTCGTACGTCGTGGTTTCCTTGCTGACGTCGCGGAGTCCACCGCGACCGGCGGCGAAGTCCTCGTGCAATTCGATGGGCACCTTCACCACCTGTTCGGTGGCAAGGTCCAGACGGTGGATCCAGCCGCCGTTTTCAAAGACGATCGCGGTGTCGCCCAGGGTGGGGAACTTGACGGCAAACTCCTTGAAGAAGGTCAGTTGGCGCACCTTTTTCGAGGTCAGGTCCTCGACGAAGAGGTTGGCCTGCCGGTTGGTGTCGCGTTCCGAGACGAAATAAATGCGGTCACCCCGCCACATCGGGAAGAGATCCTGGGCCGGGTCGTCGGTGAGACGGGTGGTCTGGCGGGACGCGAAGTCATACAGCCAGATCTCGTCGGCCTGGCCGCCCCGGTAACGTTTCCAGGTTCGGAACTCGCGGAACACGCGGTTATAGGCGAGCTGTCGTCCGTCGGGCGAATAACTGCACCAACCGCCCCGTGGCAGGGGCAATTGTTCCGGCGGCCCGCCCGCGACATTCACCGTGTAAAGCCGGCCCTTGAAGGGGTTCCATTCCTCACCGCGCGACCGGAAGACGATGGTCGAGGCATCGCGCCAGGCGAGGACGATGTTGTTCGGCCCCATCCGATCGGCGACGTCATCGCGGTCCAGCGTGGCGGTATAAGTGAGGCGACGGGGTTCACCTCCCTCCGAGGGCATCACATAGACCTCGGTGTTGCCGTCATACTGCCCGGTGAAGGCGAGCCATTGGCCGTCGGGGGAGAAGTGTGGGAACATCTCCTGACCCGGATGGGAGGTGAGGCGCCGGGCGACCCCGCCGGTGACGGGAACCAGATAGAGGTCGCCGGCATGGGTGAAGGCGATCCGGCCGCCCTGCAACGCGGGGAATCGCAACAGGCGGGCCTCTTCCGCCCGCACGGCACCAAGCCCGATGCCGCACACGAGGAAACACGCCATCCAACCCGAGAATTGTTGCCGGGACATCCGGGCGATCCTATGTGCGGACGGGATGAAAGCAAGGTGGCCGCCGACGTGAGTACGCGAAGCCGGGTACGCCGAGGTACGAGGCGGAATCCCAACATGCCCGCCCGGAATCCGCCTCGTACCTCGGCTGCAGAACCGTAGCCGCCGACGTGAGGAGGCGGATCCCGTCCCCCTGGCCTTCCCCCTCAGATCCGCCTCGCACCTCGGCGGCTACCCCACTGTTCCCGTCGCACCCCGGCGGGTCGGTTGGGGAGGCATCGCGAAGGCGGATTCCAAAAACCGGCGGATGAAATTCACCTCGGCCCGGCCGGCCACCGTGTGTTCCTTTTCAAACTCCTGCCACACCAGGTCGAATCCGGCGGCCTGCAGCAACTTCATCTGGGGTCGCACCCAATCGATCGGCAGCAACGGATCCTGCAACCCGTGGGTGACCAGCACCGGCAGGGCGCGCGCCGTCGGGGCCGCCTCGGCGATCAACCGCTCGGGCTGATGGGCCCAACCACTGATGCCGACCAACCCGGCGAGGCGCCCGGGGTGACGCAACCCCGCATCCAGCGTCATCACGCATCCCTGCGAAAAACCAAGGATCGCGATCTCGGTGGCCGACACCCCCGCGGCGATCTCGCGGCCGATGAGATCGTGGATAAGCCGGCGCGAACGCTCCACGCCGTCGCCCACGATTTCCGGGGCGGTCCCGTCGCGGACTTTGAGATCGAACCAACTGTGACCGCCGAAATAGTCGTCGGGCGCATTGGCGAGCAGGCAGTTGAGCCACGGAAGACTGAGCTCCCCGGGCAGCCATTCCCATCCTTCCGCGGAGTCCCCCAGCCCGTGAAGGACCAGGAGCGTGCGGCGGGACGTGGCGTCGCGGGCCGGGATGCGGACGGCGTTCAACATGGGCGCGAGGCTCGGATCAGGTGGGCCGCGGCACCAGCTTCATCTTGATCCGCGCCCCGCGTCGGACCCGGTCCGGCCGCACGACGGTCGTGCCCGCAAGGTCGATGAATTCGGCCTGGCACCGGTGTGCGGGGATCCCCTTGCGGCGGGGCGGCAGGAGATAGGTCCCATCGGGCTGAAGCAACCAGGCCTTGGTGTTGTCGGCCAATTGACGGCCCAGAATCTCCTCGATGATCCGTTCCCGGAGCACGCCGTCCTCGATCGGGAAGATCACCTCGATCCGCCGGAAAAAATTCCGCGGCATCCAATCCGCGCTGCCGACATACACCTCCGGCCGGCCCGAATTGCCGAAATGCCAGATGCGGCTGTGCTCGAGGAAACGGTCGATGACGCTGCGGACCCGGATGTTCTCGCTGGTGCCGTCGATCCCGGGGCGCAGACAGCAGATGCCACGGACAATGAGGTCGATCTTCACCCCGGCGCGGGAGGCACGGTACAGGGCCTCGATGACCTCCCCATCCACGAGGGAATTCATCTTGGCGACGATGCGGGCGGGCATTCCCTCGCGGGCGAAGCGGGTTTCGCGTTCGATCAGCTCCAGGACCCGGTCATGGAGTTGAAAGGGTGCGGCGATGAGTTTGCGGGTGCCTTGGAACTGGCAGATGCCGGTGAGGAGGTTGAAGAGGTGGGTCGCATCCTCCCCGAAATCAGGCCGGCTGGTGAACAGGCTCAGGTCGGTGTAGAGCCGGGCGGTCGAGGCGTTATAATTGCCCGTGCCGAGATGCAGGTAACGGCGGATGCCATCGTCGTCATTGCGCACCACGAGGGAGACCTTGCAGTGGATCTTATACCCGACCAGGCCATAGACGACATGGACGCCGGCCTCCTCCAAAGCGCGGGCCCACCGGATGTTGTTGGCCTCGTCGAAGCGCGCCTTCAATTCCACCACCGCGGTCACCTGCTTGCCATTGCGCACCGCGTTCATCAGCGCCCCGACGATGCGCGCGTCACCCCCGGTGCGGTAGAGGGTTTGCTTGATCGCCAGCACCCGCGGATCGGCCGCCGCGGATTCCAGGAACCGCACCACGGTGTCGAAACTTTCATAGGGATGATGCAGGAGATGATCGCGTTCCCGGATCGCGGCGAAAAGATCCGGCCGATCCTTCAGCCCGGGCGCCTCCACCGTCGGCAGCGGCGGGTCGCGCAGTTCCGGCGCGGGATCGCCCTCGCCGATCGTCAGCAGACAGGACGGGTTCAATGGTCCGTCCACCAGGTAAAGATCCTCGGGGCGCAACCGGAGCGTGGTGAGCAATTCCTCCCGGATTTCAGGCGGGCAATCGTGGCTCACCTCGAGTCGGACCGCCTCGCCCTTGCGCCGGTTGTGAAGCTGGGCCTCAACCGCCTTGAGCAGGTTCCCGACGTCCTCCTCGTCGATATAAAGTTCGCTGTTGCGGGTGACGCGGAATGCCGACCACGGACCGAGCAGGGTGCCCGGGAAAAGCTCCTGCAGGCGTTCGCCGATGACATCGCCGAGGAACACATAATCCTGGCGGCCGTCGTCCCGCGGCAACCGGACCAGGCGCGGCAGGACCCGGGGCACCTGGACGATGGCAAAGCGGCGGCGTTCCTCGGGCCCCGGGTTCACCGTGACGTGGGTGATCAGGTTGAGCGACTTGTTGAGGACCTGTGGAAACGGATGCGAAGGATCGACGGCCAGCGGGGTCAGCACCGGATGAACCCGTTCCTTGTAATGGGCGTCGAGAAATTCGCGGTCGGCCGGCCCCAGTTGCCGCGGCGAATGGAAATGGATGCCATGCCGGGCGAGTTCCGGGATCAACTGGTCGCGCCAGCAACGGTCGGCCGCCGCCACCAATTCCCGGGCCCGGCGGGTCAGCGCCCGGAGATTCGCGGGCGCGGTCAGGCCGTCGGGACTCTTTTCAACGGCGTCCGATTCCGCCTGTTGTTTGAGGCCGGCGACGCGGACTTCGAAGAACTCATCAAGATTCGAATGGGTGATGCAGAAGAACTTGACCCGTTCGAGCAGGGGGACGTGGGGATTGACGGCTTCCTGGAGCACCCGGTGGTTGAACTCGAGCCAGGAGAGTTCGCGGTTGATGAACAGTGACGGCGACGCCGGCGTGGGGCTCGCGGAGTCTTTCGGCATACTCAAGGACCAAGCCTACCGGCACCCCCGGGGCCTGCCACGCCATTTTTGCCCGGTCTTGCCGGGACGCCCGGATTCTGTCATGCCGACCGCGTCACAGCTCCCTTCCCGATCCGCATGTCCCTCATCCCGTCCCCCCAGACCCCGGGTCGGCCCCCGCAGCCCGCGATCCGGGCCCCCTGGCTGGCCCTCTGGATTTTCCTGGCCGCGCGCGTGGCAGCCCAAGGGACCGGAGCCCCCCCCGCAGTGCCGTGGTGGACGCTGGACGGCGGCGGCGGGTCCAGCACCGGCGGCCTCTATCGGGTCACCGGCACCATCGGCCAATTCGACGCCGCCCCATTTTCCTCATCCGGGGCGGGCCTGGACCTGGAGGGCGGTTTCTGGCCATTGCTGGAGGAAACCCCGCCTTTCCCCCCGGAAATCATCCGCCAACCCGTGTCCCCGGCCCCCGTCCCGGAAGGCGGCTGCGTCTCAATGTTCATCGAGGCCACCGGTGTTCCAGAACCCCATTTCCAATGGCGGCACAACGGCCGGAATCTGCCCGGCGCCACCAACCCGATCCTCGACCTCTGCCTCACCAACGACTTTATCGCGGGCCGTTACGATGTCCTGGTCTTCAACCCGCTCGGCGTCGTGCGCTCGGTGCCGGCGATCGTCGGCTTCCAACTCGACACCCTGGCATTCGCCAACGAATTCCTGGGGCGCGGCGTGATCTCGACACCGAACGGCCGGGGCGGTGGCAACAACAACGATGCAACGCGACTGCCGGGCGAACCGGTCCATGATGGCAAACGCGGCGGGAAATCGGTGTGGATCACCTATCATGCCCCGGCGACCGGCATCCTCACCGTCGACACCCGCGGGAGCACGTTCGACACGCTGCTGGCCGTCTATCAGGGCGGCGCGATCAGCGGCATCTTCACTCCCGTGGTGAGTGACGATGACAACGGCGGATTCTATTGCAGCCTGGTGCGATTCCGGGTCGTGCAGGGACAGGATTATGACATCGCGCTGGACGGCCGGGCGGGCGATTCCGGGGCGTACCAAGTCAATTGGAACCTGGTCCCGACCGATCTCATACCGCCCCGCATCGTGCGGCAACCCACCTCCGTCACGGCCCGTCCGGGCCAGAAGGGGGTCCTGTCGGTGACGGTGGAGAACGGTGCCACCTTCCAATGGTTCGGGAACGGCAGTCCGCTGAAGGACGATGGACGGATCACCGGGTCCCAATCGCCCAGTCTCAACCTGAACCCGATCGGCGGCACGGACGCCGGCACTTACTTCCTCGTGGCGACCACGGGGGGGATCGCGATCCAAAGCGAGACCGCCACGGTGCAGGTGGACCTGTCGCCGGGCGTGGGGCCGGTGTTTCCCAGCGCCGTGGTGTTCGACAAATTTGCAGATGCACGCGACGCCGCGGTGGGCCCTCCGGCAGCCTCCCAACGCGGTGCTCCGGCGGGGGCGGCACCCGGCGGACTCTCCCGCGGTGGGCCGCTGTTGACGCGGACCGACGGTTACGGGACGACCGCGCAGGAGTCGGCCCTGTGCGGGGTGCCGGGCGGGGCGTCGGCCTGGTTTTATTTCCAGGCGGAGACCAACGGACTTGTGGTGCTCGACACCGTGGGCAGTTCGTATGACACGGTCGCCGGCGTGTTTCTGGACCTGACGGGCGACCCCGACAACCTGACCCCGGTGGCGTGCAATGATGATGCCTTTGCCAGCGTCGGGACGAGCCGGACGATCTTCAACGCCAACGCGGGCCTCTTCTATTCGGTGGTGGTGGATGGCAAGAACGGCACCGGCGGAACCCTCATCACCCAGGTCCGGTCCGTCGGGGCGCCGTTGTTGACGGCGACGGGATTCATTTCGACCGATACGTTCGAGGTCCAGGCGGCCGCGGAGCCGGGACTGTCGCTCGTCCTGGAGTATGCGCCGGTCCTGGGCACTGCGTGGACGCCTTTGCAGACCAATTCGGTGCCCCAGGCCGGCACGCAGTCCTATACGCTCGGGACCTCCGGAGCGGGTGCACTTTATTTCCGGGCCCGACCCGATTATGCCGCCTATCCCCTGATTTCCAGCCCATGAAAACGCGATTGCTCCTTATGTTGGCGCTGGTGTGTGCCGGTGCCGCCCGTGTGGCCGCGCAAACCCCGGTCCCCACCACCCCCACGATGTTCACGTACCAGGGACGGGTCACCGCCGGGGACAAGCCCGCCACCGGGATGTACGACTTCCAATTCCGCCTGTTCGACGTGGCGACGGGTGGCCTGGCACTGGCGAACCTCAACGTCAACCAGGTCGCCGTGAGCAACAGCGTGTTCACGGTGCAATTGGACTACGGCCCGCAAAGCGGCCAGGTCCAGACCTTCAATGGCGACCAGCGCTGGCTGGAGATCCGCCTGCGCCCCTCGACGGATGTCCCGATCCCTTACACGGTGCTGACCCCGCGCCAACCGATCACCTCGGCGCCTTATTCCTATTTCAGTTACAATTCCGCGTCGGCCGCCGTCGCCAATTCCGCGAAGACGGCGGACGTCCTGCTGGGATCCGTGACCGACAATCAACTGCCCGCCGGCCTGGCCCGGTTGTCGGCCGACCAGACCTTTGCCGGGATCAACCATTTCAACGGGTCCCTGATCGCGGTGAATCCGGTCAACCTGTTCGTCGGGACTTTCAGCGGCTCGGGCGTGGGACTGACGAGCCTGAATGCGGCCGCCCTCAGTTCCGGGACCGTGGCGGATGCCCGGTTGGGACCCAACATCCCGCGCCTCAATGCCGGGAATTCCTTCGCCGGAAACAATATCTTCAACGGCCGGGTCGGCATCAACACCCCCACTCCCGCCACCGCACTTCACATCGAGGATTTTGACGCGACCGTGCGGATGAAAAACCGGAATGATCTGGTCGGTGCGTTCGTGGGCGACACCTATTCGGCCCTCCAACTGGGGATGTATAATCCCAGCACCCAAATCCTGCCCCGGATCCCCGCCCTCTCGTCACGCAGCTTCTTCGCGATCTCGATGGACGGGCGGGTCGGTTCGACCGTCAACGCCTTCATCGGCGACCCGGTGTACCGAAACCTTTTGGATGACGGCGACGGGAACCTGGTCGTGTCGGGTTCGATCGAGGCCTTGAATCCGGGGCAGACCTTGCAATTGTTGGTGTCCCCAAGCCCCGGCCAATGGGTCCCCGGCCTGCGGATCGTTCCGAGCCTCGTCCCCGGGGGGGTGCCACATCTCGTGGGCGGGGACGGGGCAAACGCCGTCAGCGGCAGTGTCGAGGGAAGTTCCATCTCCGGCGGCGGCCGTGCAAAATTCCCGAACCTCATCGCCTCCTCCTACAGCGTCATCGCGGGCGGGTTGGACAACCAGATCGCCAGCGGATCCGATCGCGGGGTCATTGGCGGGGGCACCGGCAATCGCATTTCCGACAGCGCCCAGCACGGGACCATCGCGGGCGGATTTCAGAACACCATAGCCGGCAAGACCCAACTCGGGATGATCCCCGGCGGGAACGGCAATGTCGTCTCGGGCCTCACGGCCTTCGCGGCCGGGTATTTCGCCCAAGCGATCCACGACGGCGCCTTTGTCTGGGCGGACAGCTATGCGCTCAACGGCAGTCATCCACCCTTTCTTTCGACCCAGCCCAACGAATTCTCGGTCCGCGCCACCGGCGGCACCCGGATTGTGAGCGGCATCATTGTTCAACCCGGTTCCCCGCCCTTTCCCGTCGGTGTTTCCCTGAAGGTGAATTCGGGTTCCTGGAGCACGCTCTCCGATCGCAATGCGAAGACCCAATTCACCCCGGTCTCAGCACGGGACATCCTCGCCAAGGTGGCCGCCTTGCCCGTCCAAGGCTGGCGCTATAAAGGGGAGGCGGACTCGATCCGGCATCTGGGACCGGTCGCACAGGATTTCCATGCGGCCTTCGGGCTGGGGTCGGGCGACACCACCATCGACACGGTGGATGCCGACGGCGTGGCCTTGGCGGCGATTCAGGGTCTGAACCAGAAGGTGGCGGATCAAGCCGCGGAGATTCGTGAATTGCGGGCCTTGGTCGGCCAACTCGCCCGTCAGATGGAGGGGCTCACCAACTCCGGTCGGTAGGGCCGAGGCTTTGGCCGGGCCGCAGCCGCAATGATCCTATTATTCCTTAGGGCGAGGCTCCGCCCGAGCCGTTCCGAGTGGTCCGGGTAGGAACGGGGTTGAAAAGGTTGCAGGGGCGGCTCGGGTGGAACCTCGCCCTACCTAAGATTCCACGCCAACCGGGGCGAGGCTCCGCCCGAGCCGAACCAACGGAAGCCATCGGTCACCATCGAATGGAATGTATCCTCCCTTGGTACGGCCAGTCTTCGACTTTCGCGACCAATCCGGCCCGTACCGGATTCTCGGTCAGATACCGCCATTTCTCCGTGAAACTCTCGTCATGCCGGAGTCGGTGGTGAAACGCGTGAGATTGCCAAACCCAATCGGTGTGGGAATGACCTTTGCTAAACCGACTTTTCCAATACGCCGTCCACCGCTCCACGGTGATGGACAGATCCCGGGATGAGGCGAAAAAGTGCAGGTGATCGGGCATGAGAACATAATCGCCGACCATCCAAGAGTCTGCTTGTTGCCAGACCCGGATCAGGAGTTCGTGGGCTTCCGGGCCTGCCAACCAACGGCACCGGTTCCTGGTGCAGACAGTCATGAACACGAGGGTGGTACGACCGAATTCAATGTGCACACCCGTCGCAGGTTTTCGCCTCTGTGGCAGCGGATTGGGATCAATTGTGGCCATGGGTTGCACCGATGATAGCGCAGGATCCGCCAATCGCGAACCCGGCCCCCCAGCAACCCCAACGGGCGAGGCTCCGCCCGAGCCGTTCCGAGTGGCCCGGGCAGGAACCGGGTTGAAAAGGTTGCAAGGGCGGCTCGGGTGGAACCTCGCCCTACCAAAGATTCCACGCCAGACGACCCTCGCCGCCTTCTGCTTCGCGGCTTTGGCGGGCTTCGCGTGAGATTCCCCCCGCTCCCGGCCCGGCCTGGCTTAGCGCAACCCGGCCAGTTCCTGGAGGATGTGCCAGTTCTGGAGACGTTCCAGACAGGTCGCCAGGATCGTCGGACTGGGCTTGCCCTCGGCGTCGAAATGCTTCGCGAAACGGCCTTCGCTGCGCGCAAACATCGTGAAATCGAAGACCTCGCCCGTCTTGGGATCCTTATAGAAATCCTCGGTCGTCGCCGGATTTCCCTGGAGACTGAGACGCTCCGAGATCTTGGACCCCTTGCGCGGGTCATACATCATGACCGGGAACGTGCGGGTGTCGACCGCGAGCTTCGATTGGGCCATGGCCATGTTGTCACCGACCCCGTGCTCCGGTTGGCAGGTGGTGTAGACCGAGACGATCGCCGGGCCGTGATACTCGTTGGCGGCCATGATCGACTTATAGAAGTGATTGGTCATCGCGCAGCTCGTCTGGGCGACGAACGTGTCGGGATGCATCATCGCGATCTGGGCGATCTCCTTGCGCTGCTCGGTCTTGCCGGGGATGACCTTGCCGTGATAGCTGAACTTGGTGTTCTGGCCGGTGAAGGTGCCGGTGGAGGACTGGCCGCCGGTGTTGGAATACACCTGGGTGTCCAGCAGCAGGATCTTGATGTCCATGCCCGAGGCCAGCATGCGGCTCAGCGCGTTGAACCCGATGTCGAGCATCGCGCCGTCGCCCCCGATGACCCACAGTTTCTTGCCCTTCCAACCCATCTGATCCCAACGCGACCGCACACCCATCCCATAGGTGGGACCGTTCTCAAACAGGGAATTCGACCACGGCACCAAGTAAGGGTTGTACGGGTAGGTCGAGGCATAGACGGTGGAGCATCCGGTGGAGTTGACGATGCCGATGTTCTCCTTGCCGTACACAAACCCGGTGGCGGCGAGCATCATGCGGATTGCCGTACCCTCGCCGCAGCCCATGCAGGAGCCCGCGCCGCCCACGTAGAGGAGCGACCGCTCGGCCAGCATGATGTCGGTGAGCAGCTTCTCGTTGATGTACTGCTTCGGGGTCTCCGGGAGCTTCTTATAGAAATTGAAGGTCTTCTGGAAGCGCTTGAGGACGGTGCCCGTGTCCTTCTGCAACATGGCCAGCGCCCCGTGGTCCCCGCAGGCGTCCACACACTCGGCGCAGCCCTTGCATTTGGTCGGGTCGATGAAGATGCCGAAGTAGCCGGGCTCCTGCCCCTTCTTCTCGTAGACGTTCCAGAACTTGGTCGTCTTGCCGAATTGTTTGCGGTAGTGCTCGCGCTCGGCCGGATCCGCGATCTTCTCCAGTTCGGATTCCAGTTTCGCCTTGGTCACCACCTTGCCCAGGATCGCGGTGTCCGGGCATTCCGTCACGCACGCCATGCAGGCCACGCAATTCTCGGCGTTCAGTTCCGGGATCTCCGGGGCGATATAGGAGAAGTCCCGTAACGCGGCCGACCCGGCGGTGATCAGCGACCGCGCCGTGGAGGCGTCGGCCGGCAATCCCAATTCGGCGGTGCCGTTGTTATAGGCCCCGACGATGCGATCGTTGAAGTCGGCGATGTCCAGGACGTCGTCGGTGATCGGGCGCGTGTTGACCCGTTCGGGCTGGGTCTCGGTGAGGGTGGTCATGGCTTCAGTACGGGAAAGGTACGGGAAGTGCGGGAAGTGCGGGAAAAGGGTTCGGTTTTCGGTACTGGGTGGCGGCGCCGATCATTTGGCGAACACGATCTCCTCGGACCGGATCTCGTCCTGTCCCGAGTCGGGGGCCTGGATCACTTCCAAGGGGATCTCCTGGACATCCTTGAGCCCCTGTTTGACGCAGCGGAGGTTCTCCTCGACGACGTGTTCCCCGCGTTTGCCAAAGTATTTGCGGACGTATTTCTCGACGGCACCGAGGACCTGCTCGTCCCCCATCCCGCTTTCCCGCGCGAACGGCGTCACCTTGATGAAGATGCCCACCAACACCACGCCCTGCATGCGCTGCTGCAGGTCCGGGTCGGTGGCGATCTCCCGGGCAATCTTCACCGTGTCCAGATAATAGACCCGCAGCTTCCGGTTGCGGATGATCTTCCGTCCGTAGGCCGGGATGCCCCGCCAGACCAGGTGCGGGTCCAGATGCGGGCTTTGGATGAACACACTGCCGGCGGGCGCGATGCCTTCCAGCGGGTTGCCCAGGTTGAACGCATTGACGTCGTTCAACGGGATGAATTCCACATGCTCCAACTCGCTGTGCGTGCGGACGTGTTCCCGCGCGACCGTGAGGTAATAGGTGGTCGGCAACCCCTTCTTTTCCGACCCGTACTTGGGGTAGGCCTGGACGTTGAGGTTGAAAAGTTCACCCACGAACGAGGCGATCAGCTTGTTGGTGGTGACGGAACCGAAGCCGCCGACCGAATGGCCGCGCATCGAGAACGCCCCCTCGGGCCGCAGATCCGGATCCTCCGCATCGGGCAGCGCCAGGGGATGCTTCACGCCCACCACCGAGAACTGGCGCGGGGCGACCGACTGCATGTTCTCGAAGATCGAGATGAAATGGCCGGCCCGGACGTCCCGCGAACCCAAGCCGGCGCAACACGCGTAGATCTTGGGCAATTGCGTCACCACCGGGTACTTGAATTCCCCGGTGGATCCATAGCTGAGGCCGGACAATGCATCGGCGAAGGCCGCCTTGATCGCCTGGGCCAGCGGGTTGGATTGGGCCAGGGGATTGTCCATCCGCTCGATCACCGTGAAACCCTTCACGTGCCGCAGGATTTCCACGATCTGGGTCGCCGGGAACGGGGCGAAACAGGTCACGTGCACCACTCCCACCTTCAGGCCGCGTTTGGCCCGCAGAAAATCCACGGCCGCCGCCGCCGTCTCCATCATGCCACCCATCCCCACCAACGCATATTCCGCGTCCTCCATCCGGTAGCCGTCCACCAAAGTGTAGCGGCGTCCGGTCAATTCATGGAACTTCTCCATCGCCTCCACCACCGCCGCGGGCACCCGGTCATAGAATCCGCGCTGGGCGATCTTGCCCTTCATGTAGGCGTCCTGGTTCTGGACCACCCCGGACATCAGCGGGTGGAGCGGATCGAAGAGGCAACGCAGTTTCTCGTTCGGATCGCCCACGTACGCCTTCATCATCTCGGTCTCGCACAACCGCACGTTCTCCACCGTGTGCGTCGTCAGGAAACCGTCCTGTACGTTCATAAACGGGGTCTCGCTGAACTCCGCCGCCCGACGGCAAATCAGGGCCAGGTCCCCCGCCTCCTGCGCGTTCCGGCCGAACAGGATCCCCCACCCGGTGTCCGCCACGCTCATCACGTCGTCATGACCGCAATGCACATTCAGCGACTGGCTGGTCAGGGCCCGGGCACCGATATGGAACACGATGGGCAATCGCTTGCCGGAGATCGTGTACAAGACCTCCTTCATCAGCACCAACCCCTGCCCCGACGTGAAATTCGTCACCCGTCCGCCGGCCAGCGCGAATCCCTCGCAGGTCGAGGCCGCCGAGTGCTCTGACTCCGCCTGGACGAACGCCAGGGTGTCGCCCCACAGGTTCTGCTTACCATTGGACACCTCGGTCTGGTAGGCCGCGCCCATGGTCGTCGAGGAGGTGATCGGGTACGCGCAGGCCCCTTGGGTGACATGGGTCTCCACCCACGCCACCGCCCCGGAACCGTCCGAACTGGTGGGAATGCCGGGGTACGGAACCGGGGACGGCGTGGAAACTGTGGCAGGACTGCGTTCGCTCATGAGACGGTCGAGTGAAATTGCAACACCACGGGCAACGGCAACGCACCTCGCGTTGGTCGTCCGCGGAACTTCCAAAGGAATCCCTCCCCCCCCGATTCAGGGCAAGTCATTTAGCTGTCGGTCCACCCCAAAAATTGCCCACCTCACCCCGGACCGGACGGCTCATTACGGCACGTTGGTCAACCGGATCGCGGCGATGCCCCCCGGATTCCAAGCCGTGAGGATGATATACACCTCGCGTTGGTCCCCCTTGCCCGGGACATACCAGCAGGCGTCGTGGAGATGCTGCGCATACGTGTAGCCGAGTTCCTCCTTCGGCTTGATGGTGCTGACGACCGCCCGCTTTTTCTGGTTGATGACGTACAACGGGCCGGGCGTGCCTTTCGGACCGTCCAGACACGCCGCCAACACGTAGTCTCCCCAGACATCGACATCGCACACGGTGCTGCCCGCCGGCAAACCCTGCACATCCAGCGCGATCAGCACCGCGGTTTCGCGGTTGGGTTTTGAACCCGACCCCAGCGCCAGCAAGGCCCCCGCAGGGCAGCCGGGCAGTGGCGGCAACAACACCAGGCTCTCAAAATCCGGCTTGGCTTTTTTGCGAG
>JANYCC010000107.1 GCA_025360495.1 Verrucomicrobiota bacterium
GCGACTGCTCCGGGGGGGGGGGTTTTCCTACCCGCCTTCCCACGATGCCCAGATGCGCCCCGCCGGGAGGGGCCGCCGGATGCTTGCGTGCCCGCGGGTCGGGGGGTAGCAACAGGCAGGTCCATCCCTGCCATGAACACGCTTCCCAGCCCCCGGTCCGCCCCGGCCACCGCGTTCACGCTCATCGAACTCCTGGTGGTCATCGCGATCATCGCCATCCTCGCCGGCATGCTGCTTCCCGCCCTCAGCGGCGCCAAGGAGAAGGCCCAGCGGACGGCCTGCGTGAACAACAACAAACAACTGGCCCTCGCGATGCAGATGTATGCCTTGGACAACAATGATTACCTGCCGTATCCG
Organism: Verrucomicrobiota bacterium; assembly: GCA_025360495.1. Taxonomy (GTDB): domain Bacteria; phylum Verrucomicrobiota; class Verrucomicrobiia; order Limisphaerales; family UBA9464; genus UBA6176. Next base: position 358 of record JANYCC010000107.1, read on the forward strand.
AACTGGGGCAATTCGACCGGACCCGGCTGGCTGTATCAGCCGGTGTCGGGCCGCGCGCCGGATCCGCTCCGGACGAATGAGATCAGTTATATCGAGGCCGGCCGTTTCTATCCGTACCTGCGTGAGCGAAAGGTCTATTATTGCCCATTGGACCGCACCAATTCCCCCACATGGCAGAAGCGCGGCCAGCGGGTTTCCAGTTATATCATGAACGGCGCCGTCTGCAGTTTCGGGCGGATTGAACCCAAATCCCACAAGCTCGGCCAATTCAATCCCGCCGCCTATGTGATGTGGGAGCCGGATATAAAGAATTTTGGCGGGGTCTGGGATGCCAACCAGGGGCACGATGCCAGCCAGTATCCGAACCTGGATGAGGGAATCGGACGCCGGCACAAGAAGGGGGCGGTCATCACCGGTTTCAGCGGGCAGGTGCATTTCATCCGATTCGAGGATTTCCAGCGCGAACAGATCTCCAACAAACCCGGACTTTTGTGGTGCGCGCCGGACAGTGCCAACGGGATGTGAACGGTGCCGGGGATTCAGCTGCAGGGGACGACAGAAATATCGACGACAGAAAAATGGGGCGGAAACTCCAGGGGGGCGGGGGTGCCGGTGCCGCTTTTCCCCATTTTTCTGTCGATCATTTTTCTGTCGTCCGGTCCGGGTTGACCTCTGCCGTCCGGTGGTGCCGCTTGGCTTTCGCCGGGATTGCCGGACAGTGCGGCGGTACATGAGTCGCGAGGCCCGTCTCCTCCACCTCTACCGCTCGGCCGACCATAATTTTGTCGGACGCCACGGTCGCGGGGCCCTTGCGCACCCGATGATCACGGAGGAACGGCTCCAATGCCTGCCCGGTCGGGGCGTGGTCGGGGACCGTTTCCTGGATTTTGGCGAGAATTCCAAAGGACAGATCACCTTTTTCGCCGGGGAAGTTCATGCGCAGTTGCTGGCGGAATTCCATTTGGAACGGGAGCCGTCGGTCTATCGGCGCAATGTGGTGACCGAGGGCATTGATCTGGGCGGATTGATCGGTCGGGAATTCCAAGTGCAAGGGGTGCGTTTCGAGGGCGTCGAGGAATGTCGGCCGTGCTATTGGATGGACGAGGTTTGTGCGCCCGGGGCCGAGGCTTTCCTGCGGGGACGGGGCGGTCTGCGGGCCCGGATTCTCAGCGACGGGATCTTGCGGGTGGGGCCGGCGCAGCTTTGTTTGGGAAAGGATGAAGGTTGAGGGATGAAGGATGAAGGCGCGCGGGAAATGTTACATTTGCAGGTTTCCCGCCGTCGGATGGACGGTAGCTTTGCGGCCATGTTTTGGCGGAGCCTGATCTTCCCGACGCTGGTGACCGTGGCCATCGCCGTCCATGCGGAGAACTGGCCGTGCTGGCGGGGACCGCGTCTCGACGGCACCAGTCTGGAAACCAACCTCGCCACGCACTGGGACGCCACGTCACACATCGCTTGGAAAACGCCGTTGCCAGGGGTTGGTCACGCGTCGCCGATCGTCTGGGGCGACGCCGTGTTCGTGGTGGCGGCGACCGGGGGGGAAGAGGAGCGTCAGTTGATCCGATTGGACCGGGACACCGGTGCCATGCGCTGGCAGGTCCCGGTGGTGCGGGCGTCACCGGAAGGAAAACACGACTTGAACAGTCGCGCTTCCTCCACGCCCGCGACCGATGGGACGTTGGTGTTCACCGCGTTTCTCGCCGGCACGGACATGGTCGTGAGCGCCCACGATTTCGCGGGGCATCCGGTGTGGCAGGTGCGTCCGGGAACATTCGTCAGCAAACACGGGTTCTGCAGTTCCCCGGTCGTTTTCGAGGATCTTCTGTTGGTGAACGGGGATCATGACGGTGATTCGTACCTGCTCGGATTGGAACGTAAGACGGGCCGGACCCGATGGAAGACGCCGCGGGAAAACCACACGCGCAGTTATTGTGTCCCCTTGGTGCGCGAATTGGCGGGCCGCACCCAGATGATCCTCTCGGGGGACAAACAGGTGGCCAGTTATGATCCCCGCACCGGACGGCGCCATTGGGTGATCCAGGGTCCGACCGAGCAATTCGTGGCGTCGTTGGTTTATAACCCCGAGGCCGGATTGCTGTTTCTCACGGGCGGGTTTCCAGATCTCCACCTGCTCGGCATCCGGCCGGACGGCGTGGGCGATGTCACCGAGACCCATGTGGCGTGGCGCGCGAACAAAGGCGTTTCCTATGTGCCGTCCCCGATCAGTTTCGGCCCGTATTTCTTGGTCGCGAGCGACGGTGGGATGGCGTCGTGCTACCGGGCGGTGGACGGCACCCTGGTGTGGCAGGAACGCCTCGGTCCGGGGGAACATGCGTCGCTGGTGTCGGCGGGCGGCCTGGTTTATTTTCTGGGCGATGACGGCGTGATGACCGTGGTGAAGCCGGGGGAGCGGTTTGAAAAGGTGGCGCGCAATGAACTGGGGGAACGGTGTTTTGCGTCGCCGGCGATTTCCGGGGGCCGGTTGTTCCTGCGCGGCGACAAACACCTGTTTTGCGTGGGGCAGGGACATGAGTGATTTCGAATTCCGGTTTGGGGGGGTCGCCCGTCTTTACGGCCGCGAAGGACTCCGGCGCCTCCGCTCGGCCCATGTGCTGGTCGTGGGTCTGGGGGGCGTCGGTTCCTGGGTCGCCGAGGCCCTGGCGCGCACCGGGATCGGGGCGTTGACCTTGGTGGACCTCGACGAGGTTTGCGTCAGCAATGTGAACCGACAACTGCCGGCGCTCGACGGCCAGATCGGCCGCGCCAAGGTCGACGTGATGGCGGAACGGGCCCGGGCCATCGGTCCGGAATGCCGGGTGACCGCCCACACGGAATTCTTCATGGCGGAATCGGCCGATCGGCTCCTTGGATTGGACGGAGGGCCGGCGGAGGCGCGACCGGATGCCGTCGTGGATGCGATCGACAACATGACCAACAAGGTGTTGTTGATCGCACGATGCCACGCCGCGGGCATCCCGTTGGTGGTCTGTGGCGGGGCTGGTGGACGGCGGGATCCAACGGCGGTGCGGGTGGAGGATCTGGCCCGGGTGACCCACGACCGGTTGCTGGGTGAGGTGCGGAAGCGGCTCCGGCGGGACCACGGATTCCCGCGGGGCGAACGCCGGTTTGGGGTCGAGTGCATCTGTTCCGCGGAAACCCCGGTGTTTCCGCAGTCGGACGGGACGGTTTGTGCGGTGCGACCGGTGCTGGAAGCGGGGGAATCCCTGCGGCTGAACTGTGATGCGGGTTTCGGGTCGGCCGTGTTTGTGACCGGGGCGTTCGGGTTTGCCGCGGCGGCGCGGATCGCAGCGCGGATCGTCGATCCAACTCGCGCCTTGCAGCCCCGGTCGCGGCAGTTACCGTAGCGGAGGAAATTGGTCCGGTTTGAACAGGTGCACCGTATGAGCGAGCCGAAGGTTTACTATTTCGACAACAATGCCACGACGCGGATCGCGCCGGAAGTGGTGGACGCGATGATCCCGTTCCTCCGGGAATTCTGGGGCAACCCGTCGAGTGCCTATCAGTTCGGTGCCCAGGTCCATGGTCACGTCGAGGTGGCCCGGGGCCACGTGGCGGCGCTGATCAACGCCGAGCCGAAGGAAGTGACCTTCACCAGTTGCGGCACGGAGTCGAACAACTCGGCGATCCACAGTGCGCTGCGGACCACTGGCAAACGCCACGTCCTCACGACCAAGGTGGAGCATTCGGCCAACATCAACTACGGCGAGGCCCTCGAACGGCAGGGTCACGAGGTCACCTACCTGCCGGTGGAATCCGACGGTTCCCTTGATCTCCACCGGTTGGAGCAATCGATCCGGCCGGACACGGCGATCGTGTCGGTGATGTACGCGAACAACGAGACGGGCGTGGTGTTCCCGATCGAGGAGGTGGCGGCGATCTGCCGGAGCAAGGGCGTCCTGTGCCACACCGATGCGGTGCAGGTGCCGGGCAAGCTCAAGATCGACGTGCGCCAACTGGGCGTGGATTTCCTTTCACTGAGTGCCCACAAACTGCATGCGCCCAAAGGGGTCGGCATGCTCTATGTGAAACGTCGCACCAAGTACGCGCCCTACGTGATTGGCGGGCATCAGGAACGGGGTCGTCGCGGCGGGACCGAGAGCGTCGCCAACATCGTCGCTTTCGGCCGTGCCGCCGAACTCGCGATGGCCACGTTGACCGAGGAAAACACCCGCGTCCGGGCCCTGCGGGATCGCCTCGAAAACTGGATTCTCACCCACATTCCCAACACGATCCGCAATGGCGCCAAGGAGCCGCGCCTGCCGAACACGACCAATATCGCGTTTGATTTCGTGGAGGCCGAAGCGGTGCTGATGCTGCTCGACCAGGTCGGGATCTGCTGCAGTTCCGGGTCGGCGTGCACCACCGGGTCGCTAGACCCGTCGCATGTGCTTTCGGCCATGGGTGTCCCGGCCATGCGCGCGCGCGGTTCGGTTCGGTTCAGCCTCGGAATCTATAACACCGGGGAGGAGGTCGACCATGTGTTGGAGCACCTGCCCCGCATCATCCAGCGCTTGCGCGATATTTCCCCGTTGAACCCGGGACATCCCGACAACGACCAGTACGACGTCGAGGCGGCACGGCGGAAGCATGAGGAAGACCTCGCGTCGGCGCAGGCCGAGGCCATTTCCGCCTGACGCGAAGCCGCGAAGAAGGTTGAATTCATTGGCCGCCGGGGAACGTTAGGAAATCGAAAGCGGGCATCGGATTGCCAGGGGGCACGTCCGGACACTGCCCCCGCCACGGTTTCTCTGGCGGCTCGGATGGAACCTCGCCCTACCAAAGACGAACTCTGCCGGTGGGGCGAAGCCCTGCCCGAGCCGCCCCGTTGGCATTCATCGGAGCGGCTTCAAGAGGTGCTGATTCCTCTCCGTCCTTGGCGTGCTTGGCGTTCTTTGCGTGAAATGCCCAGTCTTTGCTGGATCGTCACGGCTGAGGTGGCTCCCTTTTTTTGCGTTCCTTTGCGGCCATTCACCCCTTCGAATGGTCTTCTTGCGGCAGAGATCCGGTCACGCCGCCCGGCGGAGTTGGCCGAGTTTTTTCCAGGCCCGGCCGCTGTCGATGACTTCGGCCGCCAGTTCCCAACCGGCGACCATGTTCGGTGCGGCACCGGCCACAAACAGGGCGGCCGCGGCATTCAACAGCACGGCGTCGCGTCGCGGCCCCTGTTCCTCGCCTTGCAGGAGCCTTTCGATCAGGGCGGCATTGACGAACCGATCCCCTCCGGCCAGGTCGGCCAGCGTGGCGGCGGCGAGCGGGAAACTGGCGGCCGACCATCGCGAAACTGTGAATCCACGGTCCTGATAGAATTCCGCCATCGTGTTTTCGCCGAGGGTGGACAGCTCATCGAGATGCGCGGGTCCGGGAACTTCGCCGGACACCACCATGGCGCGGCGGACCCCGAGTGATTGGAGGGTGCGGGCGAGCGGTTCGACGAGCTCGGGTCGGGATACGCCCACGAGTTGAGTGGTCGGCTGGACCGGATTCAGCAGGGGCCCGAGGAAGTTGAAGATCGTGCGTTGTCCGCGGCTGGCGCACAGCCTGCGGGCCGCGGCGAGGTGCTGAAAGGCCGGGTGAAATCTCGGGGCGAAAAGGAACGCGAACCCATGGTCGCGCAGTCGGACCGCGGCGGCCTCCGGCTCGAGGTCCACCGGGATTCCGAGGGTTTCCAAGACATCGGCGCTGCCGGACTGGGACGTGACGGCGCGATTACCGTGTTTGGCCACGGTGACCCCGGCGGCGGCGCAGACCAAGGCGACCGTGGTGGAAATGTTGAAGGTGTTGAGCCGATCCCCGCCGGTCCCGCACACGTCGAGGATCTGTCGGCCCCGGGTTTCCCGATCCAGTGGCACCGGACGGGAAAGCTCGCGCAGTTCGCGGGCGAACCCGGCGATTTCACCCGCGGTCTCGCCTTTGCCGGCAAGCGCGGTGAGGAAGCTCGCCTTCAGGATCGGATCCCCGGCCGGCGACACCAGGTCCGCCACGGCCCGTTGGATGCCCGCGAGATCCAGTTCCTCACCGGCGGAGAGACGGGCGATCAGGGCGGGTAACATGGGGTGAAAAAGCGAAACCGCCCGGAGACCCGGGCGGCTTGGCGGTGACGGGATCCGGCGTTTACTTGGCCTTGATCTCGGAAACGGTGATCCACTTCTTGCCGTCGGCCTCGGTGAGCTCGCCCTTCAGGGTGACCTCTTTGGATTCCTGGCAGACCTGCTTGTGGAACTTGTCGCTGACGTCGCCCTTCAGATAGTAGACCACTTTCTTGTCGCCATCTTTGACTTCGATGACGTTCTGGCACTTGTCTGATTGCTTCAGCGCGCACTTGGCGCACTTGGCTTCACCCTTGAAGGTGGCTTCCTTCGCGAACGCGGATCCGGCGAAGCCAATTGCGAGGGCGGTAATGGCTGTGTACTTGAACAGATTCTTCATGGAATGGATGGAGTTACAGAGATTTCGGTGGGAAGTAAGCCGAAAGCCCCGGAGTTGGCAAGGGGGGTTTTCGGGTATGCCTGGCCCCGGGGGACCCGACGACGTGGGTGGGAACGGGCTTCCTCTCCCGTGAACGCCGTGCCCAAGCGCCCCAGGATGAGCCCACTTCAGAATGTCCCCACGACCCTACCTGCCTCATGCCGTCGAACAGCCTGATGAATACGAATTCCCCGCACCCTTCGCCGAACATGACCTTCTCCGGTGCGGTCCTGACCGGGGGGAAATCCCTCCGCATGGGCCGCAACAAGGCCGGCTTGATGGTGGACGGACAACCCTTGTTGGACCTGCAATTCGGGCGATTGCGAGCCGCCGGAGCCAGTGAACTCCTGCTCTCAATCGCAGCGGATTCCGTGGACTCCGAAACTCAATCCACGCCGGAGATCCGCCGCGTCACCGATCTGCGGCCGGGAGTCGGGCCGATCGCCGGATTGGAAGCGATCCTGGCCGCGGTGTCGAACGGCCATGTCATGGTGTTGGCCGTCGATCTGCCGGCGCTGGACATCCCGTTTCTTCGGACCCTCCGTGCCGGATTGAGGCCGGGTCGGGGCCGGGTGCCGCGGTTGGGCGCGCGGTGGGAACCCTTGTGTGCCGTCTATCCGCGCGAGGTCTCCCGGGCCGGCGTGGCGCTCCAGGTCGCGGCCGGTTCCTGGGCGCTCCAAGACTTGGTCCACCGCGGGGTCACTGAAGGTTGGTTGGAATCGTGGGAAGTGCCCGCAGCCCTGTCGGATCGTTTGGTGAACTGGAATCGGCCTGGCGATTGGCTGGCGCGGCAGGGCCATCCACCGCGTCCCGAGATTTGAACCGGTGAAGGAGGAGGGAGGGGGAGAGGAGGTGCCGCAAAGCGTCGATCGTCCTCGTCCTCGTGTCTCGTGTCTCGTCCTCGTGTCTCGTGTCTCGTCCTCGTGTCTCGTGTCTCGTGTCTCGTGTCTCGTGTCTCGTCCTCGACGCCCGGGGCCGATCGAGGAGGACGAGGGCCGAGAACGAGAAGCACGAGCACGAGGACCTCCCGGAAACCCGACCCCTCGGCTTACAATCCTTCTTTCGCCTCAGGGCTTCCGGGTCGTTGCCGGCCAATCATCCGTGCGAAATGGCGATGCCGGGAGCCCCGCGCTGTTCACCAGGTTCACCACCGGGAAATCCGACCAACCATAACGGACCGCCACCGGCTTGGGGACGTCCGGGCACGCGACCTCGACTTCGCCGTGTTTCACCTCGGCTTTCGCCCAGTGCCATTTGCGGTCCGAACCGGCCACGGCAAAACCCTGCAAGGGGCCGCCATCCGCACTCTTGAGACCGGTGCCCCCTTGGGCGAAACGCAGGACGATATGGTCCCCGGCCGGAGTCATCGCGGTGAGGACCGGTCCCTCGGCCAGGATCCGTTGTGCGTAAACATCACGCCGGGCCAGCAAGGCGAGGCGGGCGCCGACGGGGGCTTTCTTGCGCGGATGGATGTCGTCCTTGTCACCGACGTCCGTGATCACGGCGACCCCGGCGTGGCCCACGGCTTTGGAGGCGACCCCCTGCGCCTCGCGCAGTTCGGCCCAGTCGGATTCACCGGGTTCCTTGGTGATCTCGTCCATCGAACGTTTGCGACCTTTGTCCCACGGCGCGAGTTGCACGGCGTAGAACGGGAAATCGCCCTGATGAAAGTCCCGGCGCCAATTGCGGATCATGTCGGCGTACAGATCACGGTATTGCCATGCGCGGCCGGCGTTGGATTCCCCTTGGTACCAGATCGCGCCTTGGATGCCATAGGGCAGGAGCGGGGCGATCATGGCATTATAAAGTTCCGAAGGTGTCCAACCGGGCCACGGGGCACCCTTGGTGAACGGTTGGTTCGCATTCTTGGCCGCGTCCCGTTCGGTTTCCCATTGGGTGAGGGAAGCCAGGTAAGCCCGGCGTTGGGTGGGCCAGGGCCGGAGGATGTCCCGTTCGTAAAGGTGGTTGTCACGGAGAACGTCCTCGCTCATCCAGACCTCCGCCGGCGACCCGCCCCAGGAGGTGTGGATGAGGCCCACCGGGATTTGGAGCGCCGCCTGGAGATCGCGGCCGAAGTAATAACCGACGGCGGAGAACGAGCGGACCGCGTCGGGGGCGGCCGGGTGCCAGGCGTGTTTGCCGGGCTCGGCGAAATTATCAAGCGGCAGGCGCGACCGGGCCTTGATCACGGTGAAGACCCGGAGCATCGGATTGGCGCTGTCCTGGATGTCTTTCTCGGACTCATGGCTCTGGGCCATGGCCAGTTCCATGTTGGATTGGCCGGAACAGATCCAAACCTCGCCGACGACCACATCCTGGATTTCCACGGTGTTACGGCCCCCGATGCGGAGCGTGACCCCGGTGGCGGAGGCCTTCAACGGTGCGAGGCTCACGCTCCAATGTCCGACTCCGTCCGCCACCGTGGCCCGGTGTTGGGGACCGAAATCGACGGACACCTTTTCACCGGGGTCGGCCCAGCCCCAGACGGGAACCGGTTTGCCGCGTTGGAGGACGGCGTGGTCGGTGAAGAGCGGGTGGACGCGGACGTCGGCCCGGCTGGGGACGGCGGCGGCGAGGGACAGGAGGCCGGCGGCCAGAAGCCAGACCGGGCGGTACCAAGGGTGGGACATGCGGTCGAGTGTGCCCAGCGGAGGTGCCCCGTGGTCAACCGCTTTTCGGGCGGATTGGGGGGTGATGGGCGTTCCTGGCGTCAAATGCAGAGCTGTCCGTTGAATCGTCCCCGCTCAATGTTTCACGCTGGCCGCCAGATATTCCAGGATGCCGCCGAGATCTTCCGCCGGCAATTGGTCGAAGCCCGAGGGCATCAGGGACAGGTTCGAAGCTTCCAATGACGCGATGTCACGGCGTTGGACCGCGTGTTTCACCCCGGTGGTGTCGAGCAGTTCCACACTGGTGGCGGTCTCGGTGTCGAGGCGTCCCGCAAAAGTGTCCCCGCCTTGGGTGACCAGCGTCCACATCCGGTAATTGGCCTCAACCGAACGGTTGGGATCGATGATTTCAACCAGGAGGTCGGCCTTCGGGCGGCTGCCGATCCCGGTGAGGTCGGGCCCGATGCGCGCGCCTTTCCCGTTGAGGGCGTGGCAGACCAGGCAGGACGTTTCAAAAGCCTTGCGACCCCGTTCCACATCGCCGGGTTGACGGGCGATCGGGAGGAGGCGTTGGACCATGGCCTCCATCTCGGGGGAACCACTGGCGGTGGTGGTGCGACCCTCGATCGCGGCGGTGTGGGCGGCCACCTGCTTGTCCGGGTGATCACGGAGTTGCTGCCAATGTTCCCGGGCCAGGTCGGTGCGATCGAGACGGCGTTGTTCAACCGCGGTGAGAAGTGCCTGCGCCCACTCGGGTCGACGCAACAGCACCGAGAGGACGGAACGGCGTGCCGTCGGGGTCAGCCGCGGCCAGGCGGCCAACAACGATTCGGAAGTGTCCGGGCGACGACTGGCGCCCACGGCGGCAAGGAATCCTCCCGCCAAAGCCGGGGCCGATTGCGGGGAGATTTGTTGCAGGACCGTGCGGGTGGTTTCGCTGGAATCATCAATGGTGATCCAGCGACGGGCCGAGGCGATCCGCATTTCGTCGGCCAGGGCGGGATTGGCGACCCGGGTCTGCAGTGCCGCGGCCGTGGGCGCAACCAAGTCCTTGAGGGTTTCGTGATGCCCCCATTTGTCGAGCAGGGCAATCAGGCTTGCCCGGGCGTCCTGGTCCAGTTTCGGGGCGAGGGCTTGGATCCGGGCGAATTCTGCGGGGGCCAGGGCCGGGGGTTGCCGGGTCGGCCAACCGGAAGCGAGCCCGTCCAGGACCGGCACGGCGATCTCGGGTGGGGTGCCGTCCAGGGCGCTGAGCGTGGCGCCGATGGAATCGACGGGGCCACGGCTGGCATAATGTGCGGTGACGATGCGGGCGACCGTGCCGACCGTCGGGCTGACGGTCTTGGAGCGATCGGCCAGCGCGGCTTGGAGGAAGCCCGCGTCATGCCGGGCCGCCGCGGCGGTGGCGGCGTCCGCGAGCCAGCGCTCCGTCGGGGAGACGTTCCGTTGAAGGAAGGCGAAGACCGCGACACCCGCCCCCGGATCCGCCGGGACATCGGCGAGGGCGAGGAGGACGGCAAGCCGGACCTGGGCGTCCGGATCGGAAAGGACGGGACTGGCGAGGATGTCCCGGCGCGTCGTGGCATCGGGAGGCAGGACCCCCAAGGCGGCGCGGCGGACGCCTGGTGCCGGGTGACGGAGGGCGGCCACAATGGCACGTCTCACCGCGGGTTGGGCGGTGAGTCCAAGACCCTGAAGGGCCCAGAGGGCGTGGCAGGCGCCGTTGTTCAGACCGGTTTCATCGACGTGACGGTCGCCGACCAGGCTGAGGAGACGGGAGGAGACGTCGGCCAGGCCGCGTTCGACGAGGAGCCTTTGGGCGTGGAGACGCCAGAGTTGATTTTCGTGACGGAGGGTGGCGACGAGTTGGGCGGGGGTGGCCCCGGCGAGTTTCGGGACGGGTGCGGGTCTGGCCGCGTCCCAGGTGAGGCGGTGGATGCGACCGTGGCGTTTGTCGCGCAGGGCGGTGTCATAGGCGTTGCCCTTGCCCGTGTTGAACCCGTGCGGCGTGGGGTTGTGCTGGATGATATAATTATACCAGTCGATCATCCACACCGCGCCGTCGGGACCGACCTCGGCCAGGATCGGGGCGCTCCATTCGTCATCACTGGCGAGGAAGCTCTTCAGGTTGGTGGAGCGGAAATCGGCCCCCTGCGCATCCAGGCGGAATTGCCCGATGAGATGTCCGGTGGGCTCGGCGACGAACGCGATGCGGTTCCAGTATTCGCGCGGAAAACTCCGGGCCGTATAGAGCGCGTGGCCGGCACCGGCGGTATAATGCCCGTGGGCGTCGACCTGCCGGACCTGGTCGGTGATCGGGTAGATGTCCTGGCGATCCGCAATGGTCTCCATGCGGCTGGAAGTCCAGCCCGTGACGGCCTCGTAATGGCGGTTGGCAATCGGCATGTACCACGACGCGTTGTTGTTCGCCGTGGAACCGAAGACAATGCCTTCCTCGCTGAATCCCAAGCCCCAGGTGTTGTTGTTGCTGGAGCGGATGAACTCCAGGGCCGAAC
>JANYCC010000197.1 GCA_025360495.1 Verrucomicrobiota bacterium
TCGGGGCCGAGATCCTCAATGGTTGGCAACTGCGCGCCTTCCCGAGACGTTCACGGGAATTGGGACTCCATTTCTTGGCCGAACTTCCCGACGGCTCCTGGACGAATGCCGTCGATTTCAAGATCCGGAACCCGGCCTTCGGCGACTACCCCCATTGGAAGCCCGAGGCATGGCCCGTCACCCGGACCAACGGCGACCTGGAGGTGACCTTGCGCGGGTTCCAGAGTGGCGGCCCCAGCGACGTGACCCGATATCGGGGGCAGGGTCCCCTGGCCGCGCGGATGACGCGGGTGGTCTTGGACTTCGCGGAAAATGGCCGTCCCGTCGATCACTGGCGATTGCAGAAGCTTTATCTGTCCGACGCCACGGGCAACGATTGGTACCCCTATTTGAGCTTGGAGAAACCGGGACTGAACTGGGCGACGAAAGGCACGGCGGAATTCGTCGGGGGACTCTGGCCCGGCGAGGATGCCTGGCGTCTCCGGGCCGAATCGGTCCGCACCGGTGGATTCGCCGCGGACGAACTTTGGACGGTCAACCTCCCGCTCCCGCCTGCGGGCACGGTGACCACGCTCACCAACCGTTGGGATCGCGATGGCTTGGGGGTGAACCTGGTCGGCTTCGGAAGCCCCACGGTCGAACATTCCGGGGAATTCCGCTGGGTCGCGAAGTGGTGGGGCGACCACCCGGACCGGACCTGGTCGCTCGGGATGAAACTGGATGCCGATCTGGACGGACGTCGCCTGACCGTGGTGGGAGTCGCGGACCAGAACGGGCGGACGGTGGAAATCGCCGAGCATCAGGGGGCCGATCACCGGTTGCAGGCCGTCTTTATCCGCCCGACCAGCGAGGCCCGTGAAGTGCGGATCACGTTGGCGGTGCAACGGAGTCGATTTGTTGAGTTCCTCGCCCGACCGGAGTTTGTGAAATAGGTTCGGAGTCCCGGGCTTGAGCCGGCGGAGCGTCCGCATGTACGGCGACGGTGAATAAAGCGGACGACCCGTTCGGGAAACGACACGCGACCGGCTGAAGCCGGGACTCCGAATGGGCCGAACCCGCCCTCACGGCGACTTGCTGTGCCGGCCGTTTCCCCCGCATGATGCGCCATGGACAGCGAACGCCACGGATCCGCACGCCTCCTCAACCGGGCCATCCACCTCACCTGGGCCACGGCATCCGTCGTCTTCGCCCTCGGACTCCAACCCTGCCTCGTCCGGGCGGGCGACGCGGACGACAAGAAAGAGGACGCCACCGCCGCCTGGCTTGCGGAACATTACACGAAGTATGAGCACCGGATCCCGATGCGGGACGGTGTGCGACTCCTCACGCGGGTGTTCGTGCCCAAGGAAGACGGGACGAATTATCCCATCGTGCTGACCCGCACGCCCTATGCGCTCAAGCCTTATGGCCCGGATAACTATACCGATCCCAGCGGTTCGTTCGAGAGCCTGGCCCGGGACCGGTTCGTCCTCGCCCTCCAGGACGTGCGGGGGCGTTATGCGTCCGAAGGCACCTATGTCCACGTGCGCCCCTTCAACCCGGCCAAGGCGGCCAAGGAATCCGACGAGAGCTCCGACGCTTGGGACACGATTGATTGGTTGGTGAAACACGTGCCGAACAACAATGGCAATGTGGGTCTTTTCGGCATCTCCTACCCCGGCTTCTATACCTCCATGGGGATGATCGACTCGCATCCTGCGCTCAAGGCCGCCTCGCCGCAGGCACCGATCTCAGATTGGTTCATGGGCGACGACCTCCATCACAATGGTGCCCTGTTCCTGTCGCAGAACTTCGGCTTTTTCTATTGGTTTGAACAGAAATCCGACGATCCGTTGCACGACGGCGGGAAGCATTTTGTCTTCGGGACACCCGACGGCTACGACTTTTATCTGCGGATGGGGCCGGTTGGGAATTCGGACGCTCTGCATCTCAAAGGGCGGGCGCCGGCGTGGAATGAGTTCCTGGCCCATCCCAATTACGATGCCTACTGGCAGGCGCGGAACATCCGTCCGCACCTGAAGAACGTCCATTGCGCGGTGATGACGGTGGGTGGGTGGTTCGACGGTGAAGATCTGTTCGGGGCCTTGGAGACGTATCGTTGGACCGAGCGGTTGAACCCGGGCCTCACGAACCTGCTGGTCATGGGTCCGTGGGCGCACGGCGACTGGGGTGGCAAGGACGGCGACAGGCTGGGGAACATCAATTTCCGGGCGAAAACGGCGAAGGATTATAGGGAGAAGATCGAGTTGCCTTTCTTCCGTCACTTTCTCAAAGGCGACACAAATTATAACGCGGCCAAGGCGCAGGTTTTCGACACCGGCACCCACGAATGGCGGCGTTTCGACGCCTGGCCGCCACGCGTGGCACAGGAGAAAACACTGTTCTTCCGACCGGCCGGAGGGTTGTCCTTTGACCCGCCGACCGAGGGCGCGGAGGCGTTTGACGAATACCTCAGCGATCCGGCGAAGCCGGTTCCGTTCACCCAGGAAATCACGACCGATTATCCGCGCAGTTATCCGGTGCAGGACCAGCGCTTCGCCGCCTCCCGTCCCGACGTGCTGGTGTACCAGACGGAGCCCTTGGAGGAAGACCTCACCTTCGCCGGACCGGTCACGGCCCAACTCCGGGTCTCCACGACCGGCACGGATTCCGACTGGGTGGTGAAACTGGTGGATGTCTATGACAACGACTTCCCCGACCCGACGCCGAACCCGGCCTATGTCCGGATGGCCGGTTACCAGCAACTGGTGCGGGGCGACGTGATGCGGGGCAGGTTCCGCAACAGCTTCGAGAAACCGGAACCGATGGAGCCGGGCAAGGCGACACCCATCGGGTTCACGATGCCGGACGTCTTCCATACGTTTCGCCGCGGGCACCGGGTGATGGTGCAGGTGCAGAGCACCTGGTTCCCCCTGGTGGATCGCAATCCGCAGACATTCGTGAACATCCACACCGCCCGTCCCGAGGATTTCCACCAGGCGACCCAACGGATCCTGCGGGGGACGGGTGCCGCCTCGTCGGTGAAGGTGAGTATTCTACCGGTATTGTGAGGATCATCGCATGAACCTTCCCCTCCCCCTGCCCGGCCGCGGAACGTTCCACACGTCCTTCGCGTTGATGGCATTTCTGGCGTTCACGACGGTCGCCGTTGCGCAAACGGACGACTTCAATGACGGCAACGACAACGGTTGGACGCATTACTCGCCGTTGACGCCCTTTGGCGCAGGCGCGGTTTATTCAGTGCCTGGCGGGCACTATCGGATCACCGCACCACCCAGCCCCGCCCCGGCCGACATCGGGCCGCAACGTGCGGGCAGCCTGCGATCCGGGATCACCTATACCCGGGCCCAGATCGCCACCGACATATTGGATTGGGACGACACGATCAACCAGTCGTTGGGGGTCATCGCGCGCGTGGGCACGGTCGGGCTCGGCACCACCAGCGGTTACACCTATAATTACAACACCAAGTCCGGCTTTCACCAGATCACCTTCGTCCAAGGCGAACAACCGGTGAGCCAGGTGGACGAATCCATGTTCCGCCTCGACCCCACCCAGCGTTACCGGATGGTGTTCACGCTGGTGGACAACCAACTGCTCGGCCAGACGTTCTCGGCGACCAATGCCACTGTGCCCCTGCACTCGATCTTCGGCACCCATGACTTCTATGATTCGGGCACCGCCGGGGTGTTCGCCTTTGCGCTGGATGCCGCGGGACCGATCAACGCCAGTTTCGACAATTACTCGGCATCCGTCCCTGCCAGGGTGCGGGCCACCCTGTTGGACGGATGCCGAGTAATTGTCGAAACTGGCGTTGATCGGTCCCGCGGCATCCAGCGCAAAGGCGAACACCCCGGCGGTGCCCGAATCATAGAAGTCATGGGTGCCGA
>JANYCC010000237.1 GCA_025360495.1 Verrucomicrobiota bacterium
AAATGGGAATCGATGTTTTCGACGACCGAGTAGAGGCCGACGTAGGTGTTGGTGTGGCTGCCCGGGACCGAGAGATAAACCTGGGCGAAGGTGGACCGGGGTGCGGGAACGCCGGCGTCACGATAAAGCCGGTAGGCCAGCGTCTCGTTCATCTCGCTGGAATCCGTGACATTGTTGTGGAGGTTGATCTTGGTTTCGCCCGCCAGCTTGCGGCCCTTGACGAACTCATTGAGGTCGACCTTGAACGAGCGCTTCAGGCTGCCTTGCGACTGCATATAAGTGCCGTTGCCCTTGTAACGGACCGCCACGTCCTTGAACGCCGCGCCGGCGAACTCCAAGTCCGCGTGGACATATTCAAACTCCAAGCCCGTCGCGGAACTCAGCCCGTTGCGCTTCCCCTCGTTTCCCTGGAGGAAGGATCGTTCGGGCCCGCCGCCGCCCCCGCCCGGTCCGCCCCGGGGACCTCCCGGACCGAAGCCCGCCTGAAGCCGCTGTCCGGCCGCCGGATCCTTCAATTGGGCGGCCACCGATTCGTGACGGGCGGTGACAAAGCCCTTGATGGGTTTGGCCGCTTGGAAACCTCCGCGCCCGCCCGGTCCACCGCGCCGTCCCCCGGGTCCGCCGGGTCCGCCCATGGCGCCCACGGATTGGTTGAGGCCATCGCGCAGTTTTTCCTCGGTCAATTTGCCGGTGTGGTCGGCATCCCACTTGTTAAACCAGCTTTCGCCCAAGGCACGGAATTCGGCGGCGCTCAACTTCCCATTCTTGTCGGTGTCCCCTTCGGTCATCCACGCCGGACCCAGGAACATTCCGGGTCCGAACCCTCGCATCCCACCGGGTCCACCCGGACCGCCGCCCCGCGGACCACCGGGACCACCGGGTCCCCCCGGACCCCCTGGTCCGCCGGGTCCGCCGGGTCCGCCGGGTCCGCCGCCGAACGGTCCCCGGAATCCGCCCTCGCCGCGTTTCGGTTCCAGTGCCGTCCACTGTTCGGGCGTGAAGGTCAATCGCGCCTCCCACACCCGGTCCGACCGGAACAGGTCGTCAGCCTTGGTCGGGACGGGTTCGGCGGCCCCCAGCACCGGCAGGGCGAGCGCAAGGACGGCGAGGGGTACGAACATCGGATTCATGCGGGAAGATGACAACGGGGTTACGGTTCGGTTACGAGCGTCGATGGAGGGGGGAGTCGCATGGGGCGCATTTCTTAAACAGGGGTGAAACGGCCCGAGAGGATGGGACAACAAAGGGTGCCAAGGGTGCCAAGCCCACGAAGTCCCTGAAAGAGCCAGGGCGCGAAATGCGCCCTCTGCACGTCGCCTGTGCGGAGGGCGTTCCCTTTTTGGCGCCCGTTGCGCCCTTTGTTGTTCAAAACTCCGGCGGTCTTCCCACCCACAACCGAAGATGCGACCCGTTGGAGATGGGACTTTCGGAGCGCGTCCCTCCGAGCGGATGCTTATTTGGGCGAATCAGCGGGCTTTTCGGGCGGGTTCGCCGCCTTGGCCGCCGCCGCCGCCGCCACGATCCGATCACTCTTGGTCTTGGCGCGGACGTCCGCCTTGGTCTTGGCACTTTCCGTGGCGTGCTCACCCAACACCGAAATGCTGTCGAGCTTGAACGGGAGCCACATGTCGAAATTACCGGCGAACCAATTGAATCCGAGGTACACCAAGACCAGGACCACCGCCCATTTCTTCCATGGGAAAACCCGGTCCGCAAAGCTGTCGGTCGAATCCACCACCGAACCCGGCGGCAACGTGGCGATGCCGGTGAGCGTCGTGCCGAACGGGACGTTGATCTTGGCCTTGGAGTTCACCGCCCAGCCGTTGGCGTCGAGAATCGGGCCGAGATTCCGTTTCCGGAGCTTGATGAAGGCGAGGATCATCGACGGCCCGGAAATCACGGCAATCAGGCCGCAAATCCCGAGGACTACCTGGATCGGGGTGACGTCCTTGAACAGGCCCAGCACGTAGGCGAGGGCGGTGCCGATGCTGCCAAATGCGACCGAAAGGGCGGCCACCATGCCCACATCGATCTTCTTGGCATCGGCGGCCTTGGCCTTGTCGGCGGCCAGCTTGTCGGCCGTGGCTTTGTCCGCGGCGGCCTTTTCCGTCACGGTCTTGTCGGCGTTGGCCGCGGCGTTGGCCGCCGCCGTGAGCTGGTCGGTGGCCACGGCGTCGGCGGCGGCGGCCCGCTTGGAGACCTGTTCCTCGATCATCCGCACGAACTTTTTATAAGGCGACCAGAAGGCCTGCCGCATGCTGATCGGGTTGGACAGGATCTTGGTGATTGTGGCGTCGTAGTCCTTGCCCTTGCGGTCGTAGAACAATCCGTTGCGTCCCACCATCAGGTTGTCGTCGTCGCCTTGTGAGAACACCGCGACGATGCTCATCTTTTCCCCGGTGCCCTTGCGGATGCAATCGACATACGCGAGGTAGGCGCCCGCAAGGCCGGCCATGGTGGCGTGGCGGCCGGCATCCTCCACGGCGATGCACAGGCTGCAGGAGCGTTGGTCCAGATACAACGTCCCGACCTGGAAGATGGCGGGATCCCCACCATCATAGAGGTCTTTGAAATTCACGAAGTTGATGCACAGCCGATACAGATCCCGGTGATAGCGGATGAGCTTTTCCACCGTCCCGATGGCGTTGGATTCGGACTCGAGCGCCTTGTCCTGCGCGATCAGGGCCGTGACCTGTTCCAGCGCCTTGGATCCGAGGATTTCCCGCACCCGGGCCAATCCCAGTTTTTCCACGCCGGCCCCGGCTTTGGCCGCATTCCAGCCTTCATACGGCCCGAGTTTTGCCGTGACCATCGCCCAATCACCCTCGGTCAGGTTTTCACGCTCGCCCACGATCGGTTGGATCGCGACCGCGTTCAGTTTCGCCACAGCGTCGGCCCAGGCCGGATTGATCCCCGCCTTCAGTGCGAGCGGTCGGCCGGCCGCAATCTGGGTGAGGGGGAATCCGGCGATTTCCGTCGCCGTGAGGCTGAGATCCTTGGCCCCGATCGCGAGATACTCCTTTTCCTCACGGTTCGCCCCGGTCAACGCCCGCGGATCATACGCCACCAACCGGCACCGTCCGAAATAGTCGTCCACCTTCGTTTTCACCGCGCGGACGGCGGCGGCGGCGGCGGTGTCGGTGCCCAAGGGGGTGATGGTCGCGGCGTCGGCCACCGCCTTTTTGTGCCACCCGTCCAACGCGGTCAACTCGGCGAAGAATTTCGTGGTCAGGTCGGTGTTGATCCCGGGCTTTCCGGAGCGGTCCGGCACCGAACCGAAACAGGCGATCACGTCGGTGATGACCGCTTGGGTGGCGGGGTCCCCGGCCGCTTCCACGGGCACGATGCCGTCCCCGTTGAAGAGGGTCTGGGCGAAGATGGTGCTGGTGTTGGCCAGTTCCTCGAGGCCGATGGCGGAGGCGTCCTTTTTGCCCAGGTTCGACAGGATTTGGCGGGCCGAGGACAGGAGGGCCTTGCCCTCGGGGGTGGCGTCATTGATGGCCGCGAGGGGCAGGGTGGGTGAGCTCTGGAGCAAATCGTCGGCGTTGCGCAACAGGCCGCCCGCCCAACGGCATGCCGTGATCAATTCCGGCGCCCGGATCCGCCCGTCCTTGTCGGTGTCGATCAGGGCCAGGGTCTGAGGGTCGAACACGATGCCCGTGGTCGGACAGGCCAGCGCCACCCAGAGCTTTTGGTCCAATTGATCGAGGCTGAGCAGATCCGCGCCGGATTCCAGTTTGACCTGATCGAAGCCGCCGGCCCGGAAAAATTTCCACGAATGGGTTGCCATGGTCGGCCGGGGAATTACCGCGAAGTTCCCGTGGCGGCAAGGAGCAATACGGGTCACCAGAACCTCCGGTTGTCCCGGCCCGGTCCCCGGATGGGGAGGGCGGCGTGCCGTTTTTGCCTGGGCGCGGTCTGAATTCTGACGGTGAGGGCGGATTCCGGGGATCTTGGATGTTCTCAACTCGGCGCTTGCACCCGGATGTTCCACCGATACGCTGACCCCGTTCACACGATTTTTATGCGCACTGGAATCAAACAGATTTCCCTTGTCGTGGTGGTGGCCGCCTTGGCGACTGGATGTGCCAGTGCCGAGCGGAAACTGGGCCGCGGACTCAACAATCTCTCCGAACCCATGCGGTTGGGCGAGTTTCAGCGATCCTTTGAGCAGTCCTACCTGTGGGACGGACCGGATTCCGCCTACGGTGAAGGCGCGCTCAACGGCATCGGTCGCACCGTGGGCCGCACCTTTGTCGGCCTGTTCGAGGTGCTGACCTTCCCGATCCCCAGCGATCCCTACATCAAGCCCGTGAAGCCGGTGTATCCGGATTCGTACGTCCCGGGAATCATCGACACCTCATCGGTGAAGACCGACACCAGCCTCGGATTCGACCGCACCGAGGTGGCCCCGATGTTCCCCGGCAGCCGTTTCAAGATTTTCGAGTGATCACCTGATCGATTGATCGATTGATCGGACCATCGTTTGATCCGCCGGTCCCCTCACGGAACGCCGATCCAAACCGCGCCAACCCTCGTTGGCGCGTTTTTCGTTTCCCCTCATGACGCTCGTCCGCCATTCCCCGTGCAAGGTCAACCTGCTGCTCAATATCCTCGGCCGCCGGACGGACGGGTTTCACGAGTTGGAAACCCTGTTCTTTCCCGTGCCCTTGACGGACGCGCTCACTTTCGAGCGGGGCGGTGAAGGCGTGTCCCTGACCTGCAATCATCCGGATCTGCCGGTGGATGGGACCAACCTGGTTCATCGGGCGGCCGTGCGGTTTCTTGGCCGGGTCGGGCTTCGCGAGGGGGTGCGGATCCATTTGGAAAAGAACCTTCCCCTGGCCGCCGGACTCGGGGGCGGCAGCGCCAATGCCGCCCACACCCTCCTGGGTCTCAACGAACTCTTCGGCCACCTCCTGCCCGCCGCCGCCCTCGGTGAATTGGCGGCGGGGTTGGGGTCCGACGTGAACTTTTTCCTGCAACCGGACCCGGCGTTGGCGTGGGGTCGGGGTGAACGGATCGAGGTGTTGCCCCCGTTCAATTGCCTGCGCGGATGCCACCTGCTCTTGTATCATCCCGGATTCGGCATTTCGACCGCGTGGGCGTACCAGCAACTGGGCCGGTTTCCCGGTGCACTGGACGGCCGACCGGGCCGGGCCCGCGAATTGGCGGACCGGTTGGTGGCCGGGGATCGCGACGCCGCGATGGCATCCTTATATAATTCCTTGGAGGCGCCGGCCCTGCACAAGCATCCCATCCTGAAGCTCTATCAGGAGTCGCTGCGCACACTCGGGGCGATCGGCACGCTCATGTCGGGCAGTGGTTCGACGACCTTTGCGATCTTTCCCGATGCGGTGACCGCCAACGCCGCGGTGGCGCCCTTCGAGGCGGATTTCGGGACGGCGGGCTGGCTGCGGGTGGTTGAACTCTAGACCTTCAGCCGCCGCGGCCACTGTTGGTTGGCTTCCCAAAACGTTTTTTTGTTCCGGATCGCGTGGTCTTCCGCCGGCGGTTGGGTCCGGCCGTCCGCATCCACCGCGCGCGAGACCACGGTGTGTTCGCCGGGCGCCGGTTGCCGCCAGTCGTAATGCCAATGGGTCCAGGTGAACGGGGATCCACCGGGTTTCTTTTCCAGGATCACCGGTTGCCAGGGACCGTCATCGATGCGGAGCTCCACCTTTTCCAAGGCGGTGCCGTCGCTCCAGGCCGCACCGGTGATGTGCACGGTGCCGTCCGGACGCCGCACCGCCCGGGCCGCGATGGATTTGACGTTCATGTTGCACACGGAGGTTTCCCTCCAATTGGTGCCGCCGCCGCCCTCGCGTTCCTCGCCACGGATCGTGACATATTCGCGGGCCATCCATTTGCCCATGAACCGCCGGTCCAGCACGTCGATGCGGGTGAGCCATTTGGCCCAGGCGATGCCGAACCAACCCGGGACCACCAACCGCAGGGGCGCCCCATGGGTTTCGTTCAGCGGTTCGCCATTCATCGCCCAGGCCAGGATGACCTCGTCTGCGAGCGCGTGGTCGAGGGCGAGGCTGCGGGCGAAATGCTGCGGATAATCCTGGTCGCGGATCTTCTCCACCTTTTCATCGGCGCCATAAAACACCACCTCGCTGGCCCGCCGGGTGAGTCCGGCTTCACGCAGCAACGGGGCCAGCGGGGTGCCGGTCCAGCGGATGTTCCCGATGGCGCCCATGAAGCCGATGCCCGCGCCGTTGCCCCCGCATTCCAAGGTGGCGGTGACGTCCTTATGCCGGCGTTTCTGGAGGTCGCCCAGCGTATAAGTCGCGGGCTTCCGGACAAACCCGGTGAGGTCCAGTTTCCACGGCGCGGGATTGGCCTTGGGTCGCCCGTAGTGGCTGACCTCATAGAGTTGGTCATTGGGCGTGATCCACGAATCGAGATCCTGCCAGTAGAGCATCTTGCCCTTGGGCTGGACATCGAGCCACGGGATCAATTCCTCGCCCGGTGCGGGTTCCAAACCGAGCGTCCGCAATGGCCGCGAGGCCAACGACCAGGCGGCGAGCGCCACCGAACCCCGAAGGACGTCCCGGCGCGAAAGGGCGGGGGTGTTCATATCGAGTCCCAACCCTTGCGGTACGTGCGTTTCACGAAACGGTTGGCGTCCCCGACATTGGTGAACTTCAACCGCGACGAATTCCATTCCAAGGTCGTCTTGGGGAAACGCGTGGCCACGCTCCCCAGCAACACCGATTCCGTCAGCGGGCCACTGTAATCGAATCCGGCCGTCGTCTGGCCCACGCCCCGGACGGCATCCACAAACTCGTGCCAATGGTTGGCCTCCCCCACGTCGGGCAGCTTCATCCCGGCATATTTGTCCGTGGGCAACAGGATCGGCGGGGCCACGTGTGGGATCACCATCACGCCGTCGGTCCCGATCAGGATCGAACCCTGGTCCGGCAGCGGGGTCTTGCCG
Organism: Verrucomicrobiota bacterium; assembly: GCA_025360495.1. GTDB lineage: Bacteria > Verrucomicrobiota > Verrucomicrobiia > Limisphaerales > UBA9464 > UBA6176. Next base: position 6,947 of record JANYCC010000237.1, read on the forward strand.
ATCAACGCCCGGATCTCGGCCGGCGGACGTTGGTTGCCATCGTACCAAGTGACCGGGACGGTGCCGGGTGTGGTGTAACGGGTGGCCGGGAAGACGTAATGGATGGTGGCATTGATGGCCCACGAATGGTCGTTGGGGGCCGCCCCTTCACTTCGCACCGAGATCGGGGCCGTCAGGGCCAGGGCGCCAAACACCGGGTCGAAGATATGGCATCCCATGTCGCCGAAGGTCCCGGTGCCGAAGTCCAGGCGACGGCGCCAGTTGGCCGGGTGATACCAGCCCTGGCCGATGAACGGGCGTTCGGCACAGACCCCCAGCCACAGGTCCCAATTGAGACCGTCGGGCACCGCGTCATGGCGTTGTGGCATCGCCCCGCCGTCACCCCAATCCTTGCTGCTCCACGTGTGTACCTCGCGGACCTTGCCGATCGCGCCGTCATGCACCAACCGCACCGCGAGCCGGTATTCCCGCGCCGAATGGATCTGGATGCCCATCTGGGTCACGAGCTTTTTCTTCCGCGCCATCTCGGTCAACCGGCGCGTCTCGTACAGGTCGTGGGTGAGGGGTTTCTGCCCGTAAACATTGATCCCTTTCAACAGGGCCGCCATCCCGATCGGCGCGTGCATGTGGTCGGGCGTGGACACATTCACCGAGTCCAACTGTTCCTTCTGGAGCAATTCCCGGTAATCCGCGTACACCCGTGCCTCCGGGAACTTCTTCCGGAATTCCGCCGTCCGGCTGTTGTCGACATCGGCCGCCGCCACGATTTTGACGTTGGGATGCTTGGCGATTTCGGTGAGGTCGGCCCACGCCATGCCGCTGGTGCCGAAACTGGCGTGCCGGACCTGTGAGGATGGGGGGGCCGCCATCAGGCCGCGCAGGATGAGCGGCCCCACAAACGCGCCGGTCGCGGTGGAACGGAGGAAACGTCGACGGCTGAGATTCAATGCGGGGATCATAAATGGAGGCGTCGGCGCTGAGCACACCCGATCCGGCGGCGGAAGGAAATCCCCAATCCGTGAAGATGATTCCTGCCGGCCTTCCTAGGGCGTCGTCGGCTGGGCTGGAAGCGCCCGGACATCGGTCCCCACGGCTTCCAGCGAGGCGCAGACGACTTCCGCCTCGTTCCGGGCAAACACATGGCGGTTCGCATAGGCCGGCGGCGCATAGACAAACTTCGTCTGACCAAACGGCCAGGTCGGATCAATCAGATGGCTCCGACCCAGCTCCCGATACCCCGACGGGGACAGTTGGGCGAGGATCAGGTTGCCTTCGTCGGTGAACAGGACATGGCCGCCGGCGTGGGGGGTGATGTTGATGCTCGCCCCGTTCTTGGCCGCGGTCAGCGTGTTCGTCCCCCAGATCTGCCGGCCGGTGGCGGCGTCCAGGCACACGAGTTCGCCCAGGCCTTTGGCCCCATAGATATACTCTCCCTGCAGCACCGGGGTCGACGTGTTGCTGATGATCCGCTTGGTGGGCGTGCGGATCTCGGGCCACCGGAAGGTTGCCGCCGGAGGGTCCGCGCTCACTTCGACCATCAGGCCGCTGATCAACAGCCGGTTTCCCTGAAAAATCGGTGTGGCGACGGAATCATTGTTGCTGGTCACCATCGGTTCCCGCCACAGGGTGTGTCCATCGGAGGGGTCCAGCGATGCGAGGGAACTGCCGCTCCAGACAATGAGCTGGCGCCGGCCGCCGACGGTGATCATCAGGGGCGAACTGTTGGAAACCGGGTCGTCGAGGGCTTTCCAAACCTCTTTCCCCGTTTGTTTGTCCAAGGCAAGGACACTCGCGCCGGGCATCGCCCCGGTGAAGACGATCAGCAACGACCCCTCGATCAGCGGTGAAGGCCGGCAGGATTGCTCCGCCACCTGGTATTCTTTCCCGATGTTTTTCTCCCAGATGACCGTACCGGTTTTCACATCCAGGCAGTGGGTGTGACCACTCGCCCCCACCGCATAGACCCGGTCCCCCTCCACGATCGGGGTCGCGGTCGGGCCCGCCCCCCGTTCGGGTACATAAGTCCACTCCCCGTATTTCTCCTCATAGGCATGAACCCAGAGCACCTGGCCCGTCTTCTCGTCGAAGCAATGCAGTCGCTCCCGGGCCGTGGGTTTGATCAATTCCGCGTCCAGGATGAAAACCCGGCCCTGGACCACCACCGGACTCGCCCAGCCGCCGCCGACCGGTTGTCTCCATTGGATCTTCAACCCGTCGCGGGGAAAGGATTCCAGAATGCCCGTCTCGTCCCATTTCCCATCCCGATGGGGTCCGCGAAACTGCGGCCAATCGATCGCCAGTGCCGCCGGCATTCCCAGCAGAAGAAGCCCCAGGATCGCCCCGTGGAAAGCATGGGACCCAGGTGTTGCAAACCTGGTTGGCATCCTGAGGGGCATGGCGTCATGCAAACGGGAATGGGAATCGGTGGCAAGGAAACGCGGCCCGGCCGGTTCCGCCCCGTACCTCTTCGTACCCGTAGCCGAGGACGTGAGGAGGCGGAACCTGGTGGTGCATGGGGGTCCGCCTTGTTGGTTCCGCCTCGTACCTCGTCGGCTACGGCCGACAGGGAGAAGACCTCGACATTGGCTGCCTGTTTTTGCGCCCTCTTGTGTCCGTGGGCAGGGGCAACGGCTCTCCCTGTCTTTGAGCCAGCGTGATGATCCCGAAGCCGGCCCAGAGCGCGAGCGTGCGGCGCGCGGATTCACTCCGCGCCCAGCGCCCGATCCATCCCGCGCCGGCCGACCCGGACCGGGCCAGTTCACGGGCCAGCCCGGCCTGGGCGAGGCTCAACGGCCATTCCAATTCCATGTCCAGGGTCCGGCTGCGCAGCACCGCCCACGCCTTCGCACCGGCGCGCCCGGTCTGGATCCGGAGTGTATAAAGTCCGCTCCACCGCAGGTCCCAGGCCGACCTTCCCGCCGGGACATCCCACGGCGCGGGACCCGGCACGCCGCGCCGGAGCATCATGCGATGGAAGCTGGCCGGCCGCGCCCCATCGAGCGCCGCCGCCAGTTCACCGACCCCGTCCGGGAAAAGCGGACGATGCGCCTTCACCTTGAGGGTCTGGCGCAGGGTCGGCGGCAGGAGCCACGTCCCGACGATTTCCCATCCGGCTGCGTTCACCACGCCACGCCAGCGGGCAAGATCCCAATTGTTGAAATGATGCCCGCAGATGTCGCCAGCCAGGTAGCCTTCGCTCGAATCGGCCAGGGGAACGCCGGCGTCCTCGTGCAGGGCATCCCACACCGCCAGCAATTTGCGAAGCCGGCGTTCGTCCTGCATTTCGTCCATCTCCATCCCGAATTGCGGCAGCCATTCGCGCAGGGCCACGGCCGGATGCCCGGCCCCGTTCACCCCCAGGTAAAGCGCGCCGCCCGGTTGGAGGCACGGGGTCAGGTTGACCAGCACCCGGCCCGGGTCCGGGACATAACTGAGCACGCCGTGGCAGGTGATGAGTTCGAAGTCGTTCCCGACCTGCGCCGCCAGTCCGGGCTTCGTCAGGTCGGCAACTTCGAATTTCACCGGACGATCGGAGCGCACCGAACGCTGCAGCCGCCGGGCATGCGCGATGGATCGGGCGCTGAAATCCACCGCCACAATCTTGGCGTTGGGCAGACGCCGGCGCAGTCCGAATGCCTCCGCCCCGCTCCCGCACCCGGCCACCAACACGCGCCGGGGCAAAGGCTGGCCGGCCCGTCCGATGCCCTGGATCCATTCCAAGGCCGGGAGATTATAGCGCCGATCGGTGAGCACGCTCCGGTCGGCGGCCGGGTACGGTCGCCGTTCGTAGCTGCGTCGTGTGCGTTCTTGCGGGACCACACCGCGATTGAGGGGTCGCCGGACCGTCGGGGTCAACCCGTCTCGCCGGGTCGGGTGTCACGGGGGTGCATCTGGGCATCGTGGGAAGCCGGGCCATGGGAGAAGCGGGGCGGGTAGGAAAACCCGCCCTCCCAGGGCGGTCGCGA
>JANYCC010000290.1 GCA_025360495.1 Verrucomicrobiota bacterium
CCCACGATGCCCAGATGCGCGCCCTGGAGGTCCGGGCGTTTCGGCGACCGGTACGCGGTTTATGGCCGGCGCGTGCCCCGGGTCGGTGCCGTTCTGGCCAAGGCCAGGGTCCTGAGGTATCGTTTGTTTTTGCGCAGCGAGATTTGGCCGATGATGCGGTGGTTTTCATTCCTCCTGACAGGCATTGCCGTCCTTGGGGCGGTACCGGCTGCGCCGGTGGATGCCCCCGCTGTCCACTGGGCTTTCCGACCACCGGTGCGTCCCGTCGTGCCGGCGAGTCCTGAGGCGGGGAAAAATGTCCGCAATGCCATCGACGGCTTCGTCCTGGATCGGTTGAAAGTGACGGGCCTTCGTCCCTCCCCGGAGGCCGACCGGCCCACCCTGATCCGGCGGGTGACGCTCGATCTGACGGGCCTTCCACCCACCCTGGCCGAGGTGGACGCGTACCTGGGGGACGGTTCGCCGGATGCCTGGGAAAAAGTGGTGGACCGGTTGTTGGCGTCGCCGCGGTACGGTGAGCACGTGGCGGAGGATTGGCTGGATGCGGCGCGCTATGCCGACACCAACGGCTACCAGGTGGATCGCGATCGGGAGATGTGGGCCTGGAGGGACTGGGTGGTGAACGCCTTCAACCGCAACCTCACCTTTGACCGGTTCACCGTGGAGCAGATTGCGGGCGACCTGCTGCCGGGTGCCACGTTCGACCAACGGATTGCGACGGGCTTTCACCGCAACCCCATGATCAACGAGGAGGGCGGGATCATTCCCGAGGAATTCCTCAATGAGTATTGCGCGGACCGGGTCGAGACCACGGCCACGGTCTGGCTGGGGCTCACTTTCAACTGCGCCCGGTGTCACAATCATAAATACGATCCGTTCACCCAGCGCGACTTCTACGGGCTCTATGCCTTCTTCCATAATGTCACCGAGAAGGGTGCCGGGGATTATGGCGCGCCCTATCGCCGGAGTTCGCCGCCGTTGGTCCAACTTCCGGCGCCGGATCTGGACGCGAAACTCGCCCGCCTGAGCGGGGAGCTCGAGATGGAGACGGGCGCCCTCGCCGACCTGGCGGGCCTCTGGGAATCACGGGCGAAAACGGTGCGCTGGGCGTGGCGGCCCGGGGAAGGCGGCGGTCAGTGGGTCCCGGTGTTGGAGACCGACACCGCGCCGGAATTGGTGCTCCCCTCGGATTTGCCGGGAATCCTTGCGAAGGCGCCGAAAGAACGGAGCGACGCCGAGAAGAAGCGTCTGGAAGAGTTTCGGTTGGCCAATTCGCCGGCCCAGGCGGAACAGAACAAACGGGTGGCCGCGCTCCGCCAGCAGGTCGCCGACATCGGGAACACGTGGCCGGTGACGCTGGTCATGGCGGAGTTGGAACAGCCGCGGGCCACGTTCGTGCTGAAACGCGGCACTTATGACCAACCGGGCGAACGGGTGTCCGCCGGCACGCCCGCAAGCCTTCCGCCCTTCCCGGCCGATGCGCCCCGGGACCGCCTGGGGTTGGCGCGTTGGCTGGTGGATCCCGCCAATCCGCTGACCGCCCGGGTGACGGTCAACCGGCTTTGGCAATCCCTGTTCGGAACCGGGTTGGTGCGCACGGCCGAGGACTTCGGCACGCAAGGGGAGCCACCCAGTCACCCGGAGTTGCTCGACTGGTTGGCGACAGAGTTCGTCCGGTGTGGGTGGGATATGAAGGCGATGATCCGCCTCATGGTGGGCAGTGCCACGTATCGGCAGGAATCGCGCGCAACCTCCGGGTCACATGCGATCGATCCGGACAATCGTCTCCTGGCCCGCGGCCCCCGCCATCGGCTTTCCGCGGAAGCCATCCGCGACCAGGCCCTGGCGGTCGGCGGGCTGATGGTGGGGCAGCTCGGCGGCCCGTCGGTGAAACCCTATCATCCCCCCGGTCTTTATGAGCAGGTGGTGTCCGGTTCGTCGGCGGAATCTTATGTGATGGATCACGGCGCGGCCTTATATCGGCGCACCTTATATACGTATTGGAAACGGTCCGTGCCGAACCCGGCATTGTTGCTCTTTGACCGGCCGTTCCGCGAGTCGTGCATCGTCCGTCGCGCCCGCACGTCAACGCCGTTGCAGGCGCTGAACCTGTTGAACGACCCGACCTATGTCGAGGCCGCGAGAGCCCTGGCCCAACGGATGATGCGCGAAGGCGGCCGCGATCCCGAGGCCCGGATCCGCCACGGTTTCCGATGTTTGACCGCCCGGGAACCCCGACCGGCGGAGTTGACGGTGCTCGTCGCCGGGTGGCGTCGGGCCGAGGCGGGATTCCGCCGGGATCCGGCCGGGGCGAACGCCTGGCTGGGGGTCGGGGAATCGAAACCGGACCCCCGGCTCGACGCGGCCGGATTGGCGGCTTATGCGACGATCGCCAGCACGTTGTTGAACCTCGATGAAACCGTGACCCGCGAGTGACCTGTGAACGAGCCCATGGAACATCCGCTCCTTCAGACCCGCCGGCAATTCCTCGGCCGCGGCACGGCAGGTCTTGGGGTCGCCGCCCTGGCTTCCTTGTTGAGACCGGGGTTGTTGCGCGCCGCTGATGGGGCTGTCGGCGCGGCCCATGGCCCTCATTTTGCGCCCACCGCACGCCGGGTCATCTATCTCACTCAGGCCGGGGCGCCGTCGCAATTGGATCTCTTTGATCCCAAGCCGGGGCTCCGGGAGCGTTTCCGGCAGGAGCTTCCGGATTCGGTCCGCGGCGGCCAGCGTCTGACCGGAATGACCTCCGGCCAGAAGAGCTTTCCCATCGCACCCTCACCGTTTTCATTCCGGTCCCACGGTCGGAGCGGACTGGGGCTGAGCGAGCTTCTACCGCACATTGGCAGCGTGGCGGATGAGATCTGCCTGGTGCGTTCGATGCACACCGAGGCGATCAATCACGATCCCGCGATGACCCTGCTCCAGACCGGCAGCCAGAACGCGGGACGCCCGTCGATGGGATCCTGGCTATCCTATGGCCTCGGTTCTGAGAATGCCGATCTGCCGACGTTCGTGGTGATGATCTCGCGCCCGAGCGGGCCGGGCAACGCGCAGCCCTTGCACGAGCGCATGTGGGGGGCGGGATTCCTGCCCTCGCAACATCAGGGGGTCCGGTTCAGTCCCGGACGGGATCCGGTCCTATACCTTTCCAATCCGCCCGGGATGACGTCGGAACGGCGCCGCGGGATGCTGGATGACCTGGCAGAGTTGAACCGTCAGAAGCTCGCGGACTATCAGGATCCCGAGACCCAGACCCGCATCGCGCAATATGAGCTGGCGTTCCGGATGCAGACATCGGTCCCCGGACTCACGGATTTTTCGGGCGAACCCGGGTCGACGTTCGAACTGTACGGTCCGGAGTCCCGGAAGCCCGGGACGTTCGCCGCGAACTGCATCCTGGCCCGGCGACTGGCGGAGCGGGACGTGCGGTTCATCCAGCTTTACCACCGGGGCTGGGACCAGCACACCGACCTCCCGGCCCATATCCGCCCGCAGGTGCATGACACCGACCAGCCTTCCGCCGCGCTGGTGAAGGATCTCCGGCAACGCGGTCTGCTGGATGACACGCTGGTGGTCTGGGGCGGGGAATTCGGGCGCACGGTCTTCAGCCAGGGTGAACTCACCGAGACCAATTTCGGGCGGGACCATCATCCCCGCTGTTACTCCGTCTGGCTGGCGGGGGGCGGGATCAGGCCTGGCACGGTGTATGGGGAGACCGATGACTTTTCGTATAATGTCGTGCGGGATCCGGTGCACCTGCACGACCTCAACGCGACGATCCTGCATTGCCTCGGGCTGGATCACGAGCGCCTGACCTTCCGGCACCTCGGCCGGGACTACCGGTTGACCGACATCCAGGGGAATGTGGTGCGGGGAATCCTGGGGTGATGGGTGCTACGAAAGGATTCCGCGGATCACCTCGCCCTCGACATCGGTCAGGCGGTAGTCGCGGCCTTGGAATCGATAGGTGAGACGCTCGTGGTTGAAGCCGAGTTGGTGCAGCAGCGTGGCTTGGAGATCATGGACATTGACCTTGTCCCGCACCGGGCTGAATCCGAGTTCATCCGATTCGCCGTACATCATCCCGCCCCGGATTCCGCCACCGGCCACCACCATCGAATAGCAGTCGGGGAAATGGTCACGCCCGAGGATGTCGCTGTTGGCGGTCCGGCCCTCGCGGAACGGGGTGCGGCCGAATTCGCCCCCGAGCACCACGAGCGTTTCGTCGAGCAATCCGCGCTGGCGCAGATCCCGGAGCAGGGCGGCGACGGGGCGGTCCATGGTGGCGCATTTCTTGGTCAGGCCGTCGCGGATATCCTCGGCCGGGCCCGTGCCATGAAAATCCCAGCCCCAGTCGAACAACTGCACATAACGCACGCCCTGTTCGACCAACCGACGCGCGAGCAGGCAATTGTTGGCGAAACTCGATTCGCCCGGCTTCGCCCCGTATTCCTCCAGCAGGGCCGGGGATTCCCTCGTGATGTCCATGACCTCGGGCACGGACATCTGCATGCGGTAGGCCAGTTCGTATTGGGCGATGCGCGTGCGGGTTTCCGGATGACCCAGTTCGCGGGCCTGCATCTCGTTGAGGTCGCGCAGCACATCGAGGCTCAGGCGACGGGTCGTGCGGTCCATCCCGGCGGGATCGGAGGCATAGAGGACCGGGTCGCCCTTGGAACGGCATTGGACGCCCTGGTAGACGGAGGGCAGAAAACCGTTGCCGAAGGAATTCCGGCCGCCATTGGGTTGCACGCCGCTGGAGATCAGGACGACGAAGCCCGGCAGGTTCTGGTTCTCGGTGCCCAGGCCATAGGTGACCCACGCGCCGATCGAGGGCCGACCGGGTCGCGGTGAACCGGTGTAGACCAACAACTCCGCCGGCGCGTGGTTGAACTGGTCGGTGGTCATCGAGCGGATCACGCACAGTTCGTCCGCGACGGTCCGCAGGTGGGGCAGGGCGTCCGACAACCAGACGCCGCCCTGGCCGCACTGGGCGAACTTGCGCGGCGTTCCCAGCAATTTGGGCGTGCCGGAGGTGAACGCGAACCGCTTGCCCTTGAGGAAGGCGTCCGGGCAGTCCTGGCCGTTCCGCTTCACCAACTCGGGCTTATAATCATATAAGTCCAGATGCGGTGGCGATCCGGTCAGGTGCAGATAAATCACCTGTTTGGCCTTGCCCGCGAAATGCGGCATGCGCGCGGCGAGGGGATCGGCCGGGATGACATCGGCGGCCGAGGCCGAGGCGGCGCCCTTGAGCATCGATCCCAACGCAAGGGCGCCGATGCCGTGGGCGGACTTGGCCAGGAAATGACGCCGGGTCAGGTGCTGAAGGTGTTCAAATCGCGGATCCATGTTCGGTCCTTTGACGTCAGGGCTTCATCAACGTCTCATCCAAGTTGAGCAAAACATTCCCCGTCAGGGTGCAGGCGGCCAGTTCGGCCAGGTCGGACCCCGCCGGGGGTTCTCCCAGCGGTTGGGTGGCCAGGTCTTTCGCCGCCGCCGGATCGGACTGGAAGCGGGTCTGGGCCTTGGAGAAAAATCCTGTCATCCGGGTCAGTTCGTCCTCCGACGGCGGGCGGCCCAGGCACAGGCGGAAGCCCTGGCGCACCTTGTCCGCCGGGGTGGGTCCGGCCTGGTTCAAGCGGCGGCCCAGCGCCTGGGCGGCCTCTATGTAAACCGGGTCATTCAACGTCACCAGCGCCTGCAGGGGCGTGTTCGAGCGTTCCCGGCGCACCAGGCAAACCTCGCGGTTCGGTGCGTCAAAGGTGGACATCGACGGATAGGGGTTGGAACGGCGCCACGTGGTGTAGAGGGCGCGGCGGTAACGGTCTTCACCGGCGCTGGTTTCCCAATCCGTGCCGCTCCCGAACGCCGCCGACAATCCCAGCTTCGGCTGCGGTGGCCGGACCGGCGGGCCATACATCCGCGGGCTCAGCAGACCGCTCACGAACAACGCCTGGTCCCGGATCATCTCCGCCGATAGCCGGAATCGAGGGCCGCGCGCCAACAGCCGGTTGTCGGGATCCTGCGCCGCCAATTCCGGCGTCACCCGCGACGACTGTTTATACGAAGCCGAAGTCACCATCAGCCGGATGACATGGTTCAGGTCCCAATGTTCCTCCATCAACTCCACCGCCAGCCAGTCCAGCAGTTCGGGGTGCGAGGGCGGTTCCCCCTGCGAACCGAATTCCTCGCTGGTCCGGACGATCCCGGTGCCGAAGATCGATTCCCACAACCGATTCACCACCACCCGGGCGGTGAGGGGGTTGTTGGTGTCGACCAACCACTGGGCCAGCGCGAGGCGGTCCGGCGGGAAGTCGACGTTGGGCGGATGGAAGGCGGACGGCAGGCCCTCGGTCACCTCCCGGTCGAGGTCGAGATAATTGCCGCGACGCTGGATGTGGGTCTTGCGATGTTGGTCGTTGGCGAGTTCGCGCAGGACGGGAACGGTGGTGACGGGTTTGGTCTCCTCCACGTTTTTCCGGAGCCGGGCCAACTGTTCGCGTTCGTGCTGCACGGCGTTCGCCACCGAGATGAAGTGGCGCCGGATTTCCGCCCGTTCAGAATCCGTCCGGCGGGCGGGTTCGATCTTCAACAACGCCAGAACCGGGGAGGGGACCCGGGCGAAATCCGCCGCCCGTGGATCCGAGGATCGGGAGAGGCGGACCCGACCGAGCGTGGCAAAATCAAACTTCGACTCCTGCTCGACGGTGAGGACCCAATTCGATCCGGATCCGAGAATCACGGGTGTTTCGGGGAATAGCGTCAGGAAATGGGGTTCCCCGAATTTTGGACCGATCGACCAACCGCGGTTCTTCGGCTCCTTGTTGTCGAGGACGAGGGCGGCTCCGAAGTCCTTCTCGGCATGGTCCGCCACCGCGGCGACAAACCGGATCGGCCGTCCGCCATCGGGCCGGAATTCGGCACTTGGCGAGGGCGCCTTCGCAACCGGGGGCTGTTCCCAGATCTTTTCCCGCTTCTCATCGAGCAACGCGATCCGGAATCCGGCCAGACGCTCCGCAGCGCCGTCGGTCCGGTTCCACACCACGATCCGGTTCACGGGTTGCGCAGATTTCAAGTCCAGTTCCCACCAGGGATCATCCTGGGAAACCTCCGTGTGGGTCGTTGATTTCGCCTTCTCGAAATCCCCATCCGTATTGCCGTCGATCGCAAGTCGCGCCTCCCCTTGGAAAGCGGTCGAGCTCTGGGTGGCGATGCCGTTGGTCGCGAGATTGTTCGTGCCGCGGAACACCTGGACCTCGGCCAGCGACAGGATTTTACCCTTTCCCGGAAGCTCAATCCGGACGAAGCGCGTCAGGGGGATGGCCTCCTGCATCGGGGCCACGGCGCCGGTGATGCGCGTGACCACGAAGTTGCCGTCCGCGTGCCCCACACCGTGCGCGGGCGGCGTTTCATCGGGCAGGACCTCCAGTCGCACCGCGGTGATCTTCTGCTCGGTCCTGGCCGGCGCCTCCAGGGTATAGACATCGGTTTTGCCGCCCCGCTCCACCCGGAAAGATCCGTCCGCGGCCGCCTGCACGACCGCGCCGGCCTTGGATTTCACGGCCGCGAGCGGCATCGGTTCCCAGGCGAGGTCATGGGCGAGGTTTTTCTCCCAGGCCGCCTGTTCCTGCTCCAAGGCCGGGGTCGGGGTCTGCAGGATTGTCTCGAGCCGGGCGATCCCGGTGTTCCATTGCTTGAGGTGGAGTTTCTGTTCGGGCGTATAGATCGCGAGGACGGGACTTTCATCGGTCCGGTCGGCGTCGGCGGTGCTGTTGAAGATGGCGAACAGCCGGAAATAATCCTCCTGGGTGATGGGATCGTACTTATGGTTGTGGCACTGGGCGCACGCGATGGTGGTGCCCATCCACACCGCCATGGTGGTGTTCACCCGATCGACCACCGCGACGTTGCGGAACTCCTCGTCATTGGTTCCGCCCTCATTGTTGGTCTGGGTGTTCCGGTGAAAGGCCGTTGCGATCATCTCCTCGTCGCCGGGTTCGGGCAGGAGGTCGCCGGCCAGTTGCTCGAGGGTGAACCGGTCGAACGGCTTGTTGGCATTGAGCGACCGGATGACGTAATCGCGATAAGCCCAGATGGTCCGGGACGGGTCGTCGGCGTACCCGGCGGAATCGGCATAACGCGCCAGGTCCAGCCAGAGTCGCGCCCAATGCTCGCCGAAGGATTCCTTGCGCAACAGTCGGTCCACCAGCCGCCCATAGGCACCCGGTTCCTTGTCCGCGGTGAACCTTTCGAGTTCATCGGGCGACGGCGGCAACCCCGTGAGGTCGAGCGCCACGCGCCGGGCCAGCACCAGCGGGTCCGCCTCGGGTTCGTGCTTCAAGCCCTCCCGTTCGAGCCGGGCGGCAATGAAGGAGTCGATCGGGTTCTTCGGCCAGCCCTTGTCCCCCACCTCCGGCACGGCGGGACGTACGGGTTTCACATACGCCCAATGACGGGAATACGTCGCGCCCTGCTCGATCCATTTCTTCAGGAGCGCGATGTCCGGTTCCGTGAGCTGCTTCCCGGAATCCGCCGGGGGCATGTGCTCGTCAGGGTCCTTGGCGGTGATCCGGCGGTACACTTCGCTTTTCCCGGGTTCTCCCGGGACGATCGCGCGGACTCCGGCCCGCTCCGCCAGCGTGGCTTCGGGGAGATCCAACCGCAGCACCTTGCCGCTCTTGCGGGGCTTGGAATCAGGTCCGTGGCATTTGAAACAGTTCTCCGAAAGGATGCGTCGCACGTCGCGATTGAAATCGACCTTGTCCGATGCCGGGGCCGCGACCGCTGCAAGCGTCAGCAACCCGCTGCACAGAAGCCCGGCGGAGCCTCGGAGGACGGTCCGCACCGCGCTGGGGATGAAGGAAATCATCGGTGAATCGGTACGCAATCAATTCCCAAGCCGCCCCCCACCGGGGCGGGGGCCTGAGGATCGATTCAAAATGCTCGGGAGGGGGCGTTTTGACGAGCGGGAATGTGATGGCCGAAATGGGGCGGCGGCGGTGCCCGCAGGATTGATGCGAGGCCGACGGCACGTTCACCGCCCGTCGCCGCCGAGCTCTTGGGCATGGGACTTGACCTCGCCACGCAGGCGCTGCGCGTAATCCTGCAATTGGCGCCGTGCACTTTCGAACGCATCGCGGATGGCCACATAGATGTCCTTGTGTTGGGGATGCATCTCGATGTGTTTCCTCACGGCGGCCTCGTGATCCTGGGTGAGCAGGGCGTGCGGAGTGGGTTCGTGACTGACCACCAACTCCGTCCCCGGCACGCCCAGATCGATCCGGACGTGGAAGAGTTCGCCCCACTTGTGATGCCGGTGCGGGGCATCGACCACGATCCGGCAACTGGTGATCCGGGGGAAGAATTCGTCGAGCTTGGCCGCCTCCTCGCGGATCCGGGCCGTCACCGCGTCGGACTGTTCCATGTTGCGGAAGGTGATTTGAACGGGGAGTTCCATAGGACCGTTGTGTCGCACCTCCGTCCGACGCCCGCCGTGCGGGGATTGGGAAAGAGTGTGCGCCGATTGCCCGGCCAGGATCCTCACGGGAGCTCAAAAACGGCCGATTGGAATCCGGCCGGCCCGGACCCGACCTCCGATTCAAGCTCTCCCGAGGTGGTCCCGCTGAAATAGATCTCGTTGCGGATGACCCAACCGAAACTGTTCGTCAGCACCAACAAGCCCGCATCGGGACTGGTCCGGGCATAATGATAGGTTCCGAAATCGTTCACCGTGGGGCCGGTCAGCGCCGTGAGGGTGTAAGTGTCTCCCGACGCCCCGGCAGAAAACCGGTAGGAGCCCGCCGGGCTCAGCGCGCCCGAACCCGTCCGGATCGTGGCGACCACCTCGCGGCCCGCCAGCGTCGCCGGCGCGTAGTCCGACTGCCGCAATCGGTGGAACCGCCGGGGGAGGTTCCGGCCATCCGGATCATAAATCATGCCCACCTCCTGGCTGTTGGTGAAACGCGAGAGGGTTGTCCAGGACGGGGCAGGGAGGTCAGACGCGCCCTCGAGGTCATACGGGCGACCCGCCTCCCCATTGACGATCAATGGGAGATTGCCCGGTCCCGGCGCCGAAACCGTCAGGCGTGCCGGCCCGATCCAGCCGGATCGGAGGATCGTGTTGTCACCCAGGGCGAGGAATCCCCCGGGCACATACGAGACATTCTTCAGGGTGGGTTCGTCCTGCGGGCCACAGGGCGTCCACCCCCGGCCGTTTCGCGACCGGTGCAACCGGCCGTCAGCCTCGATCGCCACGAACCATCCGCTGCCGAAGGTCACATCGGTGAAGTCCCGTGAATCCACCTGGACCCAATCCGCCCCGTTCTCGGAAACCAGGATGGCACCCATTCGTGCACCCACCGCGACAAAGCGGCCGTTGCCAAACGCAACCCCCTGGAAGAAGACCGTCGGATTGGGGGCGGGAGAGCGGGTCCAATGCTCCGTGTCCGGTGAACTCAGCAGGGTCCCGCTGTCTCCGGCGACCACAAACATCCCCGCCCCAAACGCGACGGCCCTCAGTCCATCAAACCCCCCGGAGGCGGGTGATGTCCAAGTCGCGCCATCGCTGGAGACGAATATGCGGGAGCCGGAGATTCCCACCCGCGTGACCGCGACATAATGTCCGTCTCCATAAGTCACTCCGGTGAAATCCTCCTCCCGGGCCGACAACCGGCGGATCCAGTCCAGGCCGTCGGGGGAGAAGAGGACTTCCCCCTGCGTGCACACCGCCGCGAACAGGCCCGCGCCGAATGCGACTCCCCGGATCGGTGCGAAAACACCCGGGACCGACTTCGCCGTCCAATCCGTGGCGTCCGCCGAGGTGGTGACGACTCCGAAGCCGCTGCCGAATCCTCCGCCCACGGCGGTGAACAGGCCCTCTCCGTGGGTGACGGCGAACAGATCACGATCCGTCCCCGCATTTTGCCGCCGCCAGTCAGATCCGGTTTGCGATGTGAACAGGTTTCCATTTCTGCCCACGGCGACAAACGTGCCGTTGCCGTATCCAATCCCTAGAAAATCGACCGTCGATCCGATGTTTTGCTCAGCCCAGACGGTTCCCTGCCCGGAGGTGACGATCGTGCCGGCGTCGCCCGCGCCCGCAAACATTCCGTTTCCATAGGCCACGCCCGCGAGGCCTCGGGTCACTCCCGAAGACTGCGGATGCCAGGTGCTTCCATCGTCGGACGAAAGGATGACCGCTTCCCCCCCGCCGGCATCCCCGACGGCCACGAACCTGCCGGCTCCAAAGGTCACCGCCCTCAAGCTCAAGGGTGTGCCTGCGGTCCGTTGCACCCAGTCGATTCCGTTGGTGGAGGTCAGGAGGGTCGAATCCCCCGTATAGTTCATGCCGACTGCGACAAAGATGCCGTTCCCGTGGGCGACACCCGAGAGACGATTTGGCGTGGGAGTGCGGTAGGCTGTCGACCAGTTGTCGAGCGGGCCGCCCGCCGCTTTCCGGGCGAGAAGCGGTATCAGGACCCCCAGGAGGAGTAATTTAAGGATGGCGATCGTGGTGCCGGAAGGGGTGGGGCGCAGGGCGTCCCGTCGGAGTTCAGTCTGCGCCACCGGGCGCCGCCAACGCGGAGATGAAGACCGGTCTGTCGGGGGCGAAATGGGCGCCCGCGTCAGCACACTGGATTCTGGTGATTTCATGGGCGCTTTATCCGGGCATCCGGGACATTGTTTCGAAAGGTCATGGCCGTCATGAGGTTGTCGCTGCTTCGGGCTCACGGTGGACGCTAATACACACCCATCAGGGAACCTTCGGCGAGGACATGGCCCCGCATCGCCTGGAGCAGGTCCACCTTTCGCACGCACGACCCCAACTTCAGATCGGTGTCGAGCGCATAGACCCGGAAGAAATAGCGGTGGGGCTCGCCCGGGGGTGGGCACGGCCCGCCATAGCCGGTGCAATTGAAGTCCGTGATGCCCTGCCTCGCGCCGTTGGGGAGTCGGTCGGTGGCCGGATGATTCTCGGGCAATCCCGTCATCGCGGCCGGCAGGCCGTAAATCACCCAATGAACCCAGTTGCCCGACGGCACATCCGGGTCGTCGCAGATGAGTGCGAAGCCTTTCGTCCCGGGTGGGGCCCCGCTCCATCGCAAGGGTGGGGAGATGCCGAGGCCGTCACAGGTGTGCCGGGCGGGAATGGGCCGGCCTTCGGCGAAGGCGTCGCTGATGATCTTCATCGGCATCTTGGATTTTGGTTGGCGAGGATCATGGCCCGGCATTGCCGATCGCGGCCCATTGGGTTCCACCCGCGACTGCCAGGCTGCGGCCGGAGTGTATTTATATAATCTCAACCCCGCAGCGAATGCCGGCTCCCCGTTGATTGCCATTGAGCCACCCTGTTTTGAGTTTCGGAACCTCACTCGCAGAGGCCGCACCCGGGACGGGGGGTGATGCGACCGGTTCACGCGCGACCCGGCTCTCCGGACCGGATCCTATCGACCGGGCTCACTTCGGTTTTCCTTCATTGACGATCACATACCGGCTCCCGCCCTGGCTCCACACCGGCAACAACACCCGTTTGGTGAGATCCTGGATGCCGACCCCGAGAAAGCCCCCGCACCGCACCCGGGCATCCCCTGGTCTTCGAGATGCCCAGCAAGCCCCGGACGCATCTGGGCATCGTGGGAAGCCGGGCCATGGGAGAAGCGGGACGGGTAGGAAAACACGCCCTCCCGGAGCTGTCGCGACCGCCCTGGGAGGGCGGGTATTCCTACCCGCCGTCCCACGATCCCCAGATGCGCCCCGAAGCCCCCGATCTCTGGAATCGGACGTGACAGGATCGAGGTCCCGATCCTGTAGATCGGTGGCTCTGTGGATTTGTGGATCGGGCGCTTGGGGGTGGGGGTCCGATCGGGCTCGGTTCGCGCCGGGTTGCAGAATGCCCCATCGCAGGCGTTTCACGGTGCACGGTGTAGGAACTCCCCGTCCCTCACCGGGACTCGCTGGTTTGACCCACGGCCGCGGGCGCCCGTTTCCCGGAGCGTCCCCGTGCATTTTGCACCATCAGGTATTCGCCGAGATTATCGAGGCTGAGCAATCCCACCAGGTTGCCATCGGACACCACGGGCAACACCCGGCAATCGTCCTCTTGGAGGCGGCCCAGAACGGTCTCGACCATCTCCCCGACCTCCGCTTCGGCGAAGTTGCGTTGCATGACGTCGCCCACCAGCGCGAGTTGTCCCTGTCTGGCCAGGCCCGTGAGCAGGTTGGCACGGGTCAGCACCCCGACGGCGTGCCCGTTTTCCACGACCGGAAAATCCTGCTGGCAGCCACTGAGGATGTGTTCCACCGCCCGGGCGAGGGTCTCGTTCGGTTCCAAGGTCCGGAAATCCGTCATCATCACGCTGTGGACGGGGACCCCCGCGAGTGCGGATTTCAGCTGGGCCTGCCCGGCCTCATGGGCGGCGCCAACCCAGACGAAAAGTGCGATCAGCAGCAGAAACGGATTGGTGAACAGGCCGAGGAGCGCGAAGGCCCAAGCCATGCCCTGGCCGATGGATGCCGCGATCTGGGTCGCCCGCACATAATCCATCCGCATCGCCAGCACGGCCCGCAGCACCCGTCCGCCATCCATTGGGAACGCCGGCAGCAGGTTGAATCCGGCGAGGGTCACGTTCACCCACATCAGCTTCGCCAGGAACGGTCCCCCGACCAGTTTGAATTCCCGGGCCGCCGGCAATTCCGCGCCCACCAACAACAGGGCGAACAAAAGCGCCGCCAGCACGACATTCACCGCCGGGCCGGCGAGTGCGACGAGCAGTTCCTGCCTCGGTTTTTCGGGGATGCGCTCGAGTCGGGCCACCCCCCCGATGGGCAGCAGGGTGATGTCCCGCGTCTGGATGCCAAAATGCCGTGCGGTCAACGCATGTCCCAATTCGTGCAGGACCACGATGGCAAACAGGGAAAGTGTGAACAGGACGCCGGCGAGCGCATCCTGCCAATTCTGGCGTGGCAGGTAATGGGAGACCGCCACCCACAGCAGGAGGATGAGAAACGTGAAGTGCAGATGCACATCGATGCCGGCGATCCGTCCGATTTTCCAAGAGGAGTTCATGGAATGCAATCTGCCCGGGAACGGCCTCTCAGCCCGTTCACGGAGCCGCGGGCGCGTTCGAGCAGTGCCCGCACCTGGTCGTCGGTCGTCTGTGAGAAGTCCTCATACCACTCGCCGACGCCGTTGAAATCGGGGGGCGTGATCACCGCGACGGACTCATCCGCATCGGGGCGCATCTCGCGCAGGGTGGCGCGGGCGGCCGCGGGGGTGGCGACCACGATCCGGGCGGCATGCAATTGACGGATCGCCCCGATGGCCGCGCGCATCGTGGAACCGGTCGCGATGCCATCGTCCACGATGATGACGGTTTGTCCGGCCACGTCGGGCGGGTTGCGGGCATTCCGGTAGAGGTGCTCACGACGTTCCAGTTCCCGGGATTCCCGCGCCGAGACGGCATCAATGACGCTCCCGGGGATTCCCAACCGCTCCACGAGGTCGGTGTTGAGCACGCGCACGCCGCCGTGGGCGACGGCCCCCATCGCCAGTTCCTCGTGGCCGGGGACGCCCAGTTTGCGCACGACGAACACGTCGAGCGGCAGGTTCAGCGCCAAGGCCACCTCACAGGCCACCGGCACGCCGCCGCGGGGCAACGCCAGGACCAGGACATCCGGGCGATTGGCGTATCTGGCCAAATGCTTCGCCAGGAGTTTGCCGGCTTCGGCACGATTCGGGAATCGCCTCATGATCTCGGCACCGGTTCCAGGTTCGCGGGCCGCTGTGGGCCCTTCCGCGGGTCAGCGCCAACCTTTCCACAACGCCGTGACGGACCGCGCGACGGAGACCACCCCGGCCATTTTACGGAGGACCCCTGATGATGCCCGTTTCCGCCCGCCCCACCACGACAACAGCGGGGCCAGCGAGTTGAACCCGGCCCGCGCTTTGCGGGCGAGGTCGACACCGAGGTCCACCCAGCCTGCGGCGGGGCGGAGCAGTCGGGCATCTTTCACCAGGGCCCGCCGGTGGACGTCGCTTTGCAGGAGCAGGGCCTCCTTGCGCTCCAGCCAACGGGTCAGTTCCGAGTCTCCAAACATGACCGGTCCTTCTTCAATTCCCCGACCGTGTCGGCGAAAGGTTTCCGTCCTTTCAGGCGTGATTGCAGGGCCCGCCACGCCAGCACGGTCCCGAAGAGATAAAGGACGCTGAGACCGGCGAGGGCGGGCAGGCGGGCGTCCTCCCACAGGAGGATGACCAGGCTGAACGTCGCCAGGGTGAGGGTCATGATCCCAAAGACCGCCACGGCGGCGGCGCACAACATGGCTTCAATCAACCGGCACTTTTCCTCCTGCAACTCGGCGGCGAACAATTCGACCCGGTTCTGCGCCGTGGCCAGCACGGTGTCGAGGATGCGCTGGAGCGTGTTCCAGACGCCCGGCTTCGTCTCAGGGGTGGCGCTCATGCCCCCCTCACTTCCGGGTGACCAGCACGCCGATCAGCAGTCCGATGCCAAAGGCGACACCGATGGACTCATAGGGATGTTCGCGGATGGTCTTGTCCGCGGCCTTGGCGGTCTCGATGCCCTTCTCCTCCAATCGGCGGCAGGTGCGTTTGGCGGTTTCGAGCGTCTCGGTCAGGCGATGTCGGACGTTGCGGGCCTCGTCGCCCACGGCATCCTTGGTGGCGTTCAGCAACTCCTCGGAATCCTGCACGATCCGTTTGAGGTCGCTGACGAGCTTTCGGTGTTTGTTTCGATGGCGTTCATGTTCGTGTCTCCGGTGTCGATGGTTTGCCTGTGGGTGGGATGATTGTCTGTTGTAACGGGTCCCTGATTGGGAGGTTGGCCGCAATCCGGCCCTTGGGCTGTGCGGGAATTGTCATTCGCTGGTCTGATTTTGGAAACCCGGGTGCGGGGGAAGGGGATTGTCGGGGATCATCCCAGATATGCCTTCACCACGTATTGCTGCACCATGCGTTGGGTGTTGAAAAATGACCCATTGAGCGAGATGCAATGTCGCATCACGTCGGTGAACCCTTTGCGGTTGTTGTGAAAAAGCGGCAGCACGACCCGCTCCAGCTTGTCATAGAGCGACGCGGCATCGCAGGCGGTACGGTCGGTGTTGTCCGGTTCCTGGTCGCAGGCCTCACCGATGGCCCAACCGGTCTGCCCCTCGATCCAACCTTCGATCCACCAACCGTCGAGGATGCTCAGACTGGGCACGCCATTGAGGGCCGCCTTCATCCCGCTCGTGCCGGAGGCCTCCAGGGGTGGTTGCGGCGTGTTGAGCCAGACGTCCACACCCGCGGTGAGCAACTTCGCCATCTCCAGGCCGTAGTTTTCCAAATAGACCATTGTGATGTCAGGTTGGAGGGCATTGCGCACCTGGACCATGCGCTGGATGAACTCCTTGCCCTCATTGTCACAGGGATGCGCCTTGCCGGCGTAGATGATCTGGAGCTTGCCCGCCCGACCCGTCAGTTCGCGCAACCGCCCGGGGTCGCGCACGAGGAGGTCGCCCCGTTTGTAGCGGGTGGCGCGCCGGGCGAAACCCAGTGTGAGCGCGCCGGGGTCGAGGGTCACCCCCGTGGTGCGGGCCACGAACTCCAACAACCGTTGCTTGGACGCCACGTGGGCCTGCCAGATCTCGTCACGCGGCACGCCATGGGCCATCCGCAGGCTGAAATTATCCTGCCGCCACCCCGGGATATGGAGGTCGAAGAGCTCTTGAAACGACGGCGAAACCCAGGTGGCGGCATGAACCCCGTTGGTGATGGCATCGATTTCATACCCGGCAAACATATGGCGGGAAACCTCGCCGTGTTTCTTGGCCACCCCGTTGACATAATGACTGAGGTTCAGCGCGAGATAGGTCATGTTCAGGGTGCTTCCGCTTTGAAGGACTTCCTTGAAATCGGAAAACCCGCGATGCCCGCCCAGGACGCCGTTCACCAGGTTGACGCAGAAGAGGTCCTTCATATCCATGAAGTCGGCCCGATGCCCCAGCACGTCGGCCACCCGATCCATCGGGAACTGGTCGTGGCCCGCGGGCACGGGCGTGTGGGTGGTGAAGATGCACATCCGGCGCACCGCCTCGATGTCCTCATGGTTCACGCAGTTGCGCCCGGCGCGCAGGCAGCGGTCCGAAAGAAGTTCCAACGTGAGCAACGCCGCGTGGCCTTCGTTCATGTGGTAATGGGTCAGGTGCGCAAATCCCAACGCCGCCAGCATCCGCGTGCCCCCGATGCCCAGCACCACCTCCTGGCACAGCCGGTAGAGCCCGTCCCCGCCATATAAATGGTTCGTCACCGTGCGGTCCCAGTCCGAATTCTCCGGCAGATCGGTGTCGAGCAGGAACACCGGCACCGAGGCCTCCCCGAATCCCTTCACATCGTATTTCCAAGCGCGGACTTTGACGGTGCGTCCCTGGATCGTGACTTCCACCCGTTGCGACTGTTCCTCAAGAAGCTTCTCCACCGGCCACTCCGTCGGTTCCTCGTGCTGCCAGCCACTGGAATCCAACCGCTGCGTCAGGTACCCCTTCCGATGCAAAAGGGTCACCGCCACCATCGGCACCTTGAGTTCGGCCGCCGACCGGATCGTGTCCCCGGCGAGCACACCCAAACCGCCGGAGTACGTCGCCATCGCCGGGTCCAGGGCGATTTCCATCGAGAAGTAGGCAATGGTGCGGTCGTTCATGGGTTGTCCTTCATCACGCC
Organism: Verrucomicrobiota bacterium; assembly: GCA_025360495.1. Lineage (GTDB taxonomy): Bacteria > Verrucomicrobiota > Verrucomicrobiia > Limisphaerales > UBA9464 > UBA6176. The sequence goes on from JANYCC010000290.1 coordinate 17,723, forward strand.
CGAACACGTCACGGGGCCGTCACGGGCGTCGTTTTCACACTCTAGCTGGAGGCGGGCCAATTTCTGGAGTGCCAGGGTCACGGTCCGATGGATCGGGGTTCCCGCGCGGACCCGGGTGAACCGGCCGGCCGGCAGTTCCAGCGGCGGTTCATACCCGGCGGTGAGCCGTTCGAAGTCCGGGAGGCGCGCGTCGGAAATCTCGTCGGTCCGCCCCTCCCGCATCCGGAGCCGCCGCCTCACCGCGGCATCACCCGCCTGGACTTCGAGGAAGCGCCACGCCCCATCCACGCCGGCCAGACGCGCGGCGAGCCGATCACGATGCGCCCGCCGCCCGAAGGTGGCATCGAGGATGACGCTCCGGCCCTTTCCCAACTGCGTTCTGGCGATCGACAGTAGCCGGTCATAAGTCCGGTCGGTCATCGCCGGCGAATACAGCCGGCTCCTCGCCTCCCCGCGGCTGCGTCGGTGCAGCGGCAGGCCCGCCAGGGTCTTGCGAACCGAGTCGGAGGAATGCACCTCCCAGCCCAACTCCGCCCCCAAGGCCTGCGCCAGCGTGCTTTTTCCGGAGGCGATGCAACCCATCACCACCAACACCAACGGACGCGACCCGGCGACGGCGTATTGCAGGGCCAGCCGGAAGTATCGCCGGGCGCGACCGGCACTGGCCTCCCGTTCCTCCTCTGGCGCCGCCGGCGCGATGCCGTGCAGGCTCTCGACCTTGCCGCGCACAAAGGCCCGGTAACACTTGTAGAAATCCAGGAGCCGCGGCAGGCCGGCGTCCCGGAGCACCGACCCCATCCGGGTGGCGAAATGCCGGGCCAGATCCGGTCGTCCTTCGTAGTCCAGGTCCATCGCCAGGAAGGCCACATCGCTGGCCACGTCCACCTGGCGGAACCGGTCATTGAACTCGATGCAGTCATAGATGTTCAACGAGCGCGGCGTGAAGATCG
>JANYCC010000391.1 GCA_025360495.1 Verrucomicrobiota bacterium
CCAGGTTGGTCCCCCTGCTGAAGACCCCGCCGCCAGCGCCACCGCTGCCGTCCCCCACGCCGTCGCCGGTTTTGTTCGTGGAGACGACACAACGCTGCATTTGCAGCGTCGCGGACGTGTCGTTGAAGATGCCGCCCCCGTCGCCCCCGCTTCCGAAGAATGTGAGATATCGGAGGGCGCTTCCTCTGCCGGTGGTGTTACCCAGGAGGTGGCAGGCGGTCAGCACCAAGGATCCACCATTGAAGATGGCCCCACCGCGCCCGCCATTTCCTCCCCCATCACTGGAAACGGGGAAACCGCTTGGGTCCCGACCGTCGGCCGTTTGGTTCCCCGTCAAAACACATGAGTCCAGTGTAAGCTCTCCCAGATTCAGGACCCCTCCCCCGTCTTCCCCGTCTCGCAACGTTGCGGCCGACCTGCCGTCACGGATGGTAAGCCCGGTGATTTTCACGGAGGTGTTGGCGGGAACATTCAGCACCCGGCTTCGCGTCCCGCCGCTGATGCCCTGTTGGTTCGCCCCGGGTCCGGTGATGCTGAGGTTCTTGTCGATGACGAGTTCACCGGTGGTGAGAATAATGGTCTGTCCATTCAAGGATGGATCAAACGTGATGGCGCCCCCAGACGCCACGTCCTTCAGGGCCTGCCGCAAGGAGCCGGGACCGTCGTCATTTGTGCTGGTGACCTCCACGGACACCACCGGGGCATTGGCGGTATCCGGGGAAACGGGGGAGGCGATCACCGCGCCCACCGTCACGGGCAGGAGAACGCCCCACCCCTGGGTGACCGGATCCGGGGCCACCACCGGGTTTCCTTCAAATCCGGCGAAATACTCCGAGACGGTGCCAAGACCGGTGATGGCGAACTCCACATGGTGGTAATTCATGGTTCCTTCGCGGACCGAGGCGCCTGAACCCCAATAGGCCAGTCCGGCTTGAGCACTCTGCACTTCCCCGGGCGAGGTGAGGAGGGGGGCGCCATCAAACAGGTAGGTGGCCAGGGCGGTGACGGGGTCATAGACCAGCTCGTGCCGGTGATAGCCGGCCGTACCTTGACCGGCAGCGGTGAGCAGGACGGTTCCAGCCCCGCCCAAGGTGACCGAGAGCTGCCCCAAGCCATTCGTATCCCAACCGGCGGTGAACCGCCGGGTACCGTTCCCATAGATCATGAACTGGGAGGGACCCACCCCGCCCGAGCCCTTGACCAACCGGCTGACCACGGTGAAGTGCCATCCACTGTTGGTCGCGGCGATCTTCTGGGCGGACGTCAGCGCGTTGGTGTAGGCCAGCACGCCGCTGCCCGGGAGATTGGAGATGTCGGCAATCTGCCAGGCATTCGCCAGGCTTTGGGTCGGGACATCGATGGCCGGCCGAACATCCAACGTGAAGGTCCGGGTGTCGCCGAGTGGGGGAATGCCGTTGTCCGTGACCTTGACCGTCACCGGATAGGCTCCTGTCGCCAGGGAACCGGGAGGCGTCCAATTCAGAATCCCGTCGACCGGATCAAGGGTCGCCCCCAGGGGTGCCTGCCCCACCAGCGTATAAGTCAGGGTCTGACCCGGGTCCGGGTCCGTGGCCGATATCTTGCGGCTGAACGGGGCCAGCGGGTGAAGGATGGCGTCGGAGATCGATGCCTCGTTGAGGACCGGCGGACCATTCGGGTTGCCAAGGGTGATCGCATACGGGTCGGAAGAGAAGACCGGCAACAACCTATAGCCCTCACAGAGGATCGAATATGTGCCGGTGATCGGAAGACGGAATGCCACGAGCTGTGCCGGCTTTGCCGCCACGGCCACGTTGAATTCTCCGAAGTCGAAGGCGGCGGTCGCCAGCAATACGCCCTCCGGCGATATCAGAGTCAGGGTGGGTATCAATCCCACCAGATCGGAGCCTTCAGCTCCACCGCCGCCCGTCATCTGGATCGTGACCTTTTGATCCGCTGTCCCGGAAAAAGTGAACACGTCCAGATCGTCGCCCTCGATTGTGGCTTGCCTCGTCTGGCCCAACGTCAGTTCCCCCCCGTCTTCGTCAGCCGGGTTGGGTCCTGGAAACGCGACCAAGGTGATGCGATAACCGGCATTATCCGTTCGGTCGGGGTGAAAAAAGGGGGAATCCGGCAAATCGGGATAGGGAAAACCACCGGATTCGTCCCGACAGACCATCTTGTAGGTACCTGCCATCGGAAGCCGATACAACGGCAGTCGGGTCGCACCCGGATAATGGGCGGAAACGGTCGTGAGCGTGGTCCCGGCGGGCGAAACCAAGTCAAAGGTCGGGACGAACAGGGTGTTGCCATTATCCCAACTGATCTGGATCTCCACGCTCTGGTCCGGCGTCCCCGGAAAGGCGAAGGTGTCCTGGGTGTGCGCCTTGGAGATTCTTCCCCCCGTACTCGTGCCGAAGAGAATGGGAGTCTGGGCAAGGAGGACCGGGGCGAAGATCAACACCGCGAGGCACGCCGCGGAGAATCGTGGGGTCGCTGAAGGCGTTTTCATGGTGGGCGTTGTTTATGGCTTTCCGGAAATATCCCAACGGGCGCAGGATCCACCCCGGACATCCCGTCCTTCCTCAGTGCGCCGTTTCCAGGTCAAAACGATCACCCAAAATGAGAGTGACCAGCGGGCCATCATAAGGGTGGCGTTTTCCGGGGACGTTTTGCCCACGTTCCCGCCGTTGAGTCGCTGATCTTATACCGGTAAGAGGACCGCGGATTCCGGCCAGAGGGCGGAAAGGGATTCGTCGAGGGTGGCGAGTTTCCCCCCTTTGCCCCGGGCGAGTTCGGTCAACCACGAGTCGGTCACCTGCCCATGGCCGGTCAGTCGCACGGATGAAATCTCGGTGTAAGAAAAGCCATCCGGCCAGAAGACGTGGCGGGGATGGGCGTGAAGGGAGGTGAGGGCTGACCAGGCCGCAGCCGCTGACTTGTCGAAACCCTGCATCATCTGAAGCCGCAGCAGGGTTCCTTCCGTGACGGGGCAGGTCGCGATGGGATCGGGCCTCACCTTGACCAGCCAGCGATGAACCCGATCGTGATGCACATGCCCTGGGAGGGTCAGGGCCACCAAAACGTTGCCATCAAGCAACCAGATCATTCGAGATCATGGCCCCCGGCGTTTTGGCTTCGAAGGGAGCGGCCGGTGCCGGCGATCGTCCCCTGCTTCCACCCGACGCACGTCTTCCGCGGTAAAGGGAACGCCGTCGCCCGCGACCACCGGAAATCCGGAAAGCGGATGGATGGAAACAAAACCGCCGTCCCCCAACGAAGGGGGTGGAGTGATCGCGGCGGATCGGCGCCGCAAAAGATCCGCGACCGCCTTGCTGATGGAAATCTTGCTGGCAATGGCATGAGCACGGGCCATGGCGTAGAGATCGTCATCCAGATTGATCGTGAACCTCACATCGTCACCATGGTGCGATGGTGCGATGGTGTCAACCCGCCTACCACGGCACCGGTGCTTCCGAACGCCACACCCGGACCTGCCCGTCGTTCCGGCCCACGGCCAACCGTGTCCCGTCCGGACTGAAACGGATGCAGTTGATCCGGACCCCTTCCGCCGGAAGTGACACCAAAAGGTTCTGCGTGGGATCGTCCCAAACCCGCGCGATCCCATCGTCCCCGGCGCTCGCCAACCGCCGTCCGTCCGGGGAGAAGGCCACCGAACGCAGTGAACCCGGACTCGCGGTGATCTGGCGGATCAACCGGCCGGTCGTAGTCTCGAAGAGCCTCATCCCTCCTTTCACGTCACCCGTCAGGACTTCCCCGCCGTCCGGTCGAAGGGCCACGGCAACCACCTTGAACGGCCCAAGATTGGTATGCCACAGTTGCGCCCCCGACCCAGCGTCAAACACCGTGACCCGCCCCGTGTCCCCGACGGCCGCGATCTTCCGGCCGTCCCCACTCCAGGCGACGGACCAGATGCGTTCCCATCGGTTGCTGAGCCCCCAAACCGGCGCGCCCGTCTTCACATCCCAGACCCGCACGTCCCCTCGGAAACCGCCCGTCACGAACCGGCTGCCATCGGGATTCAAAGCGACCATCAGGGTCGGGTCGGCAAGGTCGGTCGGGGTGGGTTGGACCGGGATCACGCGACGGGTCCCCATGGTTTCCAGATCCCAGAGGTGCACCTTTCCGTCTTGGGATCCGGCCACCAGGCGCCGGCCATCCGGGGTGATCGCCGCCGACCACACCGCATGATCCTTAAGTTCGGGAAAGGTGCGGATCGATCGTCCATCGTCGACGTTCCGGAACAACAGTTGCCCGTCCCCACCGGCCGACAGGAGCTGATGCCCACCCGAAGTGAGGGCGACCGAGCCAATCGCTTGGGAGTGGCCCGACAGCAGGGTCCCGGATCGGTCGGGGCCGGCATGCCACAACCGGCCTGCGGCTTCTGTGTTCCCGCCGCCGGCAAGAAGTTGGCGTCCGTCCGCGCTGAATTGCAACCGGGGCATCCAGCAGGTTGGCGTCACCATCGTCGGGACGGTGTCCACCAAACGGCCGGACCCGGCATCCCACAGCCGGATCACCTGATCCGTCCCTCCGGAGGCGAACTGTTTCCCATCCGGGCTGACGGCAACGGCGGACAGATTGCTCACGACCATCCCCCCGTATTCGCCATCGAATCGTTTCACATGTGCCCACGCGGTGGTGACCAGCACCTTTCGGGTGGCGGCGTCCCAGACGCGCACCAAGCCATCCTCGCCCCCGGTCAACCAGCGGCGTCCGTCCGGAAAAAACGCCACGCACGGTTGGCCGCCGGGAACCTGATCGAGCGTGAAGAGTGGCTCCAACGTATCCGCCGCCAACATCCGGGCGGACCGTCCATAGCTTCCCACCATGAGGGTGCCCCCGTCGGGACTGAAGGCCAGGCCGCGGAGTTTGCCGCCGATCACGTTGGTGCAAACGAGCCGGCCGGAGAGGTCCCAAAGGCTCACCAACCCGTCGTGTCCACAGGCGGCGATCCGCGACCCATCCGGATTGAAGGCAACCCCATAAATCCAAGCCGCATGCGCCCGGCCTTCCCATCGCACCGCGCCGCTGGCCAGATCACGGAGGCTCAAGACCCGGTTGGTGTCGCCGATCGCCACCGTCCGTTCGTCCGGACTCAGGTCGAAAGCGTTGGGGATGCTTGGGAGCGGAAACTGCCTGATTTCCGTCCCCTGGCGCGCATCCCAGACGTTGAGTGTGGGCTCATAATATCCGATGGAAACCAAGCGGGCCCCGTCGCGGGTCAGGATGGAGGCGGCGGCGCGCCGGGCCGGGCCCCCGACCGGGATCCGCTGGGCGAGGGGCGACCGGAGACTGAGATACCCCCACTCCCACCCGCGCAGGGCCGGTTCGCATTGGGCCAGGCTGACATGCGCCTCCTCATAGTCGCCTCGTTCCAATTCCGAGACCACGTTGCGGATGCCGGATCCATAAGCCGCCTCGCGCAGTTCCAGGTTCCGGGCTTCCAAGGCCATTTGCGACCGCTCCCTCGATTCGCGTTCTTTCAGCACTTCGCCCAGTCGCTCCCTGGCCAAACCCTCGGCACGGGTCGCCCGGAACGCCTGCCACGTGCTGGCGACCGTGCCCAGGATCAACGCCAGCGCGACCATCATTCCGGTCGTGATGACCAGCGTGTTCCGTTGCCACAGTTTGCGAAACCGGTACGCCGCACTCGGCGGTCGCGCGATGACCGGTTCGTGCCGGAGATACCTTTCGATATCCAGCGCGAGCTCGTTTGCCGTCTGATACCGGCGCGAACGGTCCTTCTCCAAACACTTCATCACGATCCAATCCGTGTCCCCACGGATGAGTTGTGTGAGTTGCGCCCCATCCGTCTGGCGGGCCCGGGCGGTCGTGGTCAATTCCTCAGAGGTCAGGGCCTTGAGCCTCGTGGAGGGTTCCGACGGCTCCTGCTCGCGAATCACCTGCCGCAACGCATTGATCCCGGCCCGCAATACCTCGGTCGTGTCGAACGGGGTCCGACCGGTCAGCAATTCGTAGAGCAACACTCCCAGGCTATAAACATCGGACCGCCGGTCGATGGCCGCGCCTCCTGAATCCGCCTGCTCCGGACTGATATAGGCCGGGGTGCCGATGAACTGCTCGAATTGCGTGACCACCGCCGGCTCTGACAGGTCCGGTTGCATGGCCTTGGCGATGCCGAAATCGATGATCTTGGGCACCACCAACGGGGCCGATCCGTCGGCGGGAGCCACGAGGATGTTCGAGGGCTTGAGGTCCCGATGGATGACCCCCTTCTGATGCGCGTGGTGAACGGCCTGGCAAACCAGGGTGAACAACCTTAACCGTTCGTGGACGGACAACCGCTGGTGTTCACAGTACTCGGTGATCCGGATTCCACGGACCAACTCCATCACGAAATAGGGCCGGCCGTTTTCCGTCGCGCCGGCGTCGAAGATCCGCGCGATGTGGGGATGATCCATCAACGCCAGCGCCTGTCGTTCCGCCTCGAAACGGGCCACCACCTGCCGGGTGTCCATGCCGGGTTTGATGAGCTTGAAAGCGACGCGGCGCCGGATCGGTTCCCGTTGTTCGGCCATCCAGACTTCGCCGAAACCGCCCTCCCCGATCCGTTCGAGCAATTCATACCGACCGATCATCCGGCCGTGTGTCACCTCGGTTCGCGGCGGGGTGGCCCCCCCCGGATGGGGCGGGCGTGGCGGGATTTCGGAAAGGAAACCGGCCCCGGCGAAATGCCCTTCCAACAACAGGTCGAAGCGGGCCCTCAAGGCGGGCTGGTCGCGGCAGGCCTCGTCCAGAAAGGCGGCGCGATCGGCGGCCGAGCGCTGCTCCAAGGCCGCTGCGAACAGCGTCTCCTCCGCATCTCCGTCCGTTTCATTCATCCTCGCAACCGGGCGATCGGCCCTTATGGGATAATGCGTTGTTCCGCGGAAAAAACGCCGGTGGAAACGGGGAAAATTTCGATTTCACCGCCGGTTTTTGAGTTCTGCATAAAGCCAGGCGCGGGCATAGGCCCAATGACGCCGCACCGTCGGTTCGGAAATCCCCAGCGCCTGCGCAATCTCGGCATGTTCCAGGCCGATGAAGTAGCGCAACTTCACGATCTCCGCCTTTTGCGGCGACTCCACGGCCAGTTTTTCCAAGGCTTCATGGACCGCCAGCACGGTGTCGTCACTGTCCTCCGTGGCCAGGGTCGCATGGACCAAGTCCACCCGTTCCAGCTCACCGCCATGCCGGACCCGTCCCTTCATCCGGGCCCGATCCACCAGGATCCGCCGCATGGCTTCGGCGGCCGCCCCAAAAAAATGCCCCCGGCCATTCCACACTTTCTGACCCTCCGCCCCGGTCAACCGAAGCCAGGCCTCATGCACCAGCGCGGTGGCTTGGAGCGTCTGGCCCGGATTCTCCTGGGCCATCCGGACGGCGGCCAGACGACGCAGTTCCTCATAGACCAGAGGCAACAATTGCTCGCCCGCACGCGGGTCCCCCGCGTCGAGGGCTCCCAGCAATTGGGTGACGTCCGACATGTGCCCGACCCTATGCCGATGCCGGCGGGGAGGACCAGCCCTGCGTGATATTCCCTCCGCATAGTTACGTTGAATCCCCGTCCCGTCCCGGCATCCTGTCCTCATGTCCCACCGCGTGCCGCTTTCGTTCGCCGACCGGGTCCGGAACCTGGCGCCGTTCGGTCTCGGCCACACCAAACCGAAGCATTTCCGCGACATGCTCCGCGTCGTATGGAAGAACCGCGACAACCCCGGCTATGCCTGGCAGGTGCTCTCCAAAGGGGTCTGTGACGGATGCGCCCTCGGGGTCGCCGGACTCCACGACTGGACGATCCAGGGCCCCCACCTGTGCATCACCCGGTTGAATCTGCTCCGGTTGAACACCATGCCGGAATTCGACATCGCCCCGCTCGCCGATCTCGGCCGGTTTCAGACCGAACTCAACACGGCGCGCGGTGCCGCAGCGGATGCCGGTTGGGACAACGCCCAATTGCGTGAACTCGGACGCCTCCCCTACCCCTTGCTCCGCGAAGCCGGCGCCCCCGGCTTCCACCGCGTCACCTGGGACGAGGCTTACCGCCGGATTGCCAATCGTCTCCGGACCGCCGACCCGCATCGCCTCGCCTTCTTCGTGACCGCCCGCGGCGTGACCAACGAGGTCTATTATATGTCGCAGAAGGTCGCGCGCTTTCTTGGCACGAACCATATCGACAACGCCGCCCGCCTTTGTCACGCGCCCAGCACCGGGGCCATGAAACACGCCCTCGGTGTCGCCGCCAGCACGTGCAGCTACCGCGATTGGTATGGCACCGACCTCGTTGTGTTTTTCGGTGCCAACCCGGCCAATGACCAACCCGTCACCACGAAATACCTGCACGAAGCCAAGGCGCTCGGCACCCGGATTGTCGTGGTCAACCCGTATCTCGAACCCGGCCTCAAACGCTATTGGATCCCCAGCACACCGCAGAGCGCCGTCTTTGGGACCGCCCTCGCCGATTGGTGGTTCCCCGTCAACCAGGGCGGTGACATCGCCTTCATCTATGGCGTGATCCAATGCCTCCTCGCCGGCGGCGGCATCGACGCGGACTTTATAAAACATCACGGCGCCGATTGGCCCGCGTTCGCCGATCATGTCCGCGCCCTCGATCCGGCGCTGCTCGAACAACAGAGCGGCCTGTCCCGCGCCAGCATGGAGGAATTCGCCGCCATCCTCCGTGCCGCACCCAACGCCGTCTTCGTGTGGAGCATGGGCATCACCCAGCACACCTATGGCGGGGATGCCGTTTCCGCCGTCCTCAATCTCGGCCTCGCCCGCGGTTATGTCGGACGCGAGAAAACCGGCCTGATGCCGATCCGCGGACACAGCTCGGTCCAAGGGGGCGCCGAGATGGGCTGTTACTCCACCGCGCTCCCCGGCGGACTCCCGCTCACCGCGGCCAACTGCACCGCGCTCTCCGAGGCGTACGGCTTCCCCATCCCGCAATGGCCCGGGCTCACCGCCGTGGAAATGGTCGAGGCCGCCTCCCGCGACCAACTCGATGTCCTCTACTGTGTCGGTGGCAATTTCCTTCGCACCCTCCCCGACCCCGGTCACGTCGCCCAAGCCCTCGCCAAAGTCCCCCTGCGCGTCCATCAGGACATCCTGCTCACCGACCAGATGTTCCTCCCCTCCGCCGGTGAGGTGATCCTGCTCCCCGCCAAGACCCGCTATGAACAGGATGACGGCGGCACCGAGACCAGCACCGAACGGCGCGTGATGTTCTCCCCCGAGTTGCCCCGCGTCGTCGGTGAAGCCCGGGCCGAATGGAAAATCCTGCGCGAACTCGCCGCGCTCACTCATCCTGCCAAGGCCCATCTGCTCGGCGGCGAAGACGGCTGTGCTCTCCGCACCGAGATCGCGCGCGTGGTCCCGTTTTACGACGGCATCCAACACCTGCGCAAAACCGGCGATGCCTTCCAATACGGCGGGGCGCGACTCTGCGACAATGGCGTATTCCCCACGCCGGACGGCAAGGCCCACTTCCGCATCGTGCCGCTCCCGCCCTCGCCCGTCCCCGGAGATCCGCAACCCGGCCCGAACGGATCAGCGACCCGATTCGTCGTCTCCACCCGTCGGGGCAAGCAATTCAACACGCTGATCTATGCCGAGATCGACCCGCTCACCGGCGCACCGCGGGATGCCGTGTTCATCCATCCCGAAGATGCCGCCAATCTCCACCTGGCCCGCGGCGACCGGGTCCGGCTCCACAGTGGCTGCGGGACTTTCGACGGCATGGTGTTCCCGGTGATCATTGCCCGGGGCAACCTCCAGGTTCACTGGCCGGAAGGGAACACGCTGCTCGCCTCCGGCCGGACCGATCCTTCCGGCGGCGTCCCCGAATATAATGCCGTCGTGACCCTGGAACCGCTCCCCGCCCTCGCGTCGTGAATCCGCAATCCGGCCAGGCCTCCACCGGGACGGTCACGATCACGCGGTGGCGCGAAGGGACCCCGACGGAGACCGGACCCGACACGGTCGCGGGAGAGGAACCGCTGGAGATCCG
>JANYCC010000438.1 GCA_025360495.1 Verrucomicrobiota bacterium
TGCCGGAGCAACCGGTCCCACGCCTCGTTGACCCTCTGGATCGGGATGATCTCGATGTCCGACGCGATCTGGTGCGCGGCGCAGAAATCCAGCATCTCCTGCGTCTCGGCAATACCGCCGATGGCCGAGCCGGCGAAGCTGCGTCGGGCCAGCAGCAGATTGAACGCGGCCACGGGTAATGGTTGCCCGGGGGCGCCCACCAGCGTGAGCGTGCCGTCCAGTTTCAAGAGGCTCAGATACGCATTGATATCATGCTGGGCGGAGACCGCATCGAGGATGAAGTTGAAGCTCCCCTGCTGTTGCTTCATGGCGTTGGCATCGGTGGACACCACCACCTCATGGGCACCGAGCCGCAGTCCGTCGTCCAGCTTCTTGGGGGAGGTGGTGAACAGGACGACATGGGCGCCCAGGGCACGCGCGAATTTCACCCCCATGTGACCCAGGCCGCCCAACCCGACGATGCCCACCTTCTGGCCGGGACCGACCTTCCAATGACGCAGCGGTGAATAGGTCGTGATGCCGGCGCACAGGAGCGGTGCCGTGGCGGCCGGATCCATTCCGGCCGGCACCCGCAGCACGAAGGCTTCGTCCACGACGATGTGGGTGGAGTATCCCCCGAAGGTGGGCCCGCCCAGATGCCGGTCCTCGCCGTTATAGGTGAAGATCGGGAAGGCCAGGCAATACTGTTCGAATCCCGCACGGCAATTGGGACAGGTGCGGCACGAATCCACCATGCATCCGACCGCACTCAGATCACCCGGTTTGAACCGTGTGACGCCGGAGCCGACGCGCCGGACGCGGCCGACAATCTCGTGGCCGGGCACGCAGGGATAAACGGTGTTATGCCACTCGTTCCGTGCCTGGTGGAGGTCCGAGTGACAGACCCCGCAGAACAGGATTTCGATTTCGACATCGAGGGGACCGGGCTCCCGTCGGCGGATACCAAACGGGGCCAGGGGCGAACTTGCATTCTGGGCTGCATAGGCCGGGGCATTGGTTGTAGTCATGACGCGCTTATAACAGATTTTCAACGGATCGTCACGGGCCGGATGCGTCCCTCCGGACCCTGGGTCGCGACGGGCACCCGACCGGATATCGCATCCCCCCAAAGACAGCTCTGATTCAGTTGATGGGAAGCCGAAGTAGGATTTTCCTACCTGCATGACGGCAACCATGAGCACCAAGGGGCAGATCGTGATTCCCCGGGCAATCCGCGAGGAATTGGAACTGAAGCCCGGCGACGATTTCGAAGTCGTCCGGCGCCAGGACGAGGTGGTGCTCCGGCGGATCGGTGACCGCCCCCGTCGGAAGCTCTCCGAGCACCTCAGGTCGCTACGCGGAATCGAGATTCCCCGGTGGGATGAACCGCTGTTCCCGGGCGCATGAAGTACCTGCTCGACAGCAACATTGTCAGCGAGCCGACCAAGTCGAAAGCGGATCCGACCGTCGTTGCCTGGCTGGATGCCCATGAACTGGAGTGCGCGGTTTCGACGATCACCCTGGCCGAACTCCGCTACGGCATCGAGCGACTTCCGGAAGGGAAGCGTCGGCGTCAACTGGAGCGCGATTTTGCCTTTTTCCGGCAGGACCTCGGAAACCGGGTGCTGCCGTTCGATGAAGTCGAGGGGGCGGAATGGGGTCGGTACGCCGCCAAACTCGAACAGGAACCGGGCCGTGACGCGCAGCGGAAAGTCCGGATCAAGGATTCACAGATCGCCGCGACCGCCCGGGCGCACCGCCTGACCGTGGTGACGCGCAACATGGATCACTTTCCCGGGGTGGAGACCCTGAATCCCTTCGAGGCCTGAGTCGCCCAGCCGAGCATCCATGCCGGGCCCATGGGGAGGCTGATGATTCAAGGATCGGTCACGGTTCCGTCCGGCAGGATGGTCTCGCTGAAGATGGCATCGGTGAAGTCCGTGCCGGTGACCGTCGCACCCCGGAGGTCCGCCTGGGTCAGGTCGGCGAACGAAAAATCGGCGAAATCCAAGACGGCGTTGGTCAGCACCGCGCCGAGGCAATCCGCACCTCCCAGATTGGCCCCGCGGAGGATCGCGCCGCCGAGTTTGGCCCCCTCCAGGACGGTCAGCTCGAGCTCGGCATCCGCCAGGTTCGCACCGCGAAAATCCGAACCGATCAGGAGGGTGCTGCCCAGGAGCGCGCCATGCAGGTCGCGGCCGACGGCACCGTGATTCACGATGTCCCAAGCGAGGCGCGATTTTGGCTCGATGCGCGTTGCCGCATCCAGCAGCGCGCCACGAAAGTCGACGAAGCGGAGACTTGCCTGCGTGAAGTCCGCGCCCCGCAGGTCGGCCTTGCTGAAGTCGTCCGCGCTGAAGTCCGAGCCCGTGAAAATTCCGCGCCGCAGATCCGCCCCGGAAAGGTCGGCGAAGGCGAGGTCCAGGCCGACGAATCGGTTGGTCCTCGTCTGGCCGTTGACCAGTTCCCAGACCAGCCGCCACTTGGCATCGATCCGGGTATCAGCGTCCAGGAGGGCTCCTTGAAAGGCGGCGTAGCGCAGATCGGCTTGGGTGAGGATCGCCGAGCGCAGGTCCGCGCCCCTGAAACTCGTTCCAAAAAGCTGGGCGCCTTCGAAACCCGCGAAACGGGCGTTGGCCTGGGCCATGGAGGCGAAACGGTTGGTGGAAAAGGTCAGGTCGGCCGCCGTCAGGTTGGCGTGGTCGAGCGTGGCCTTCGTGAGGTCCGCAAAGCGCAGGTCGGCCGCGCGCAGGTCCGCTCCGGAGAGGTCGGCGCCCGCGAGGGAGCTGGAGAAAAATTGTGCCCCGAGGAAATTCGCCCCGGCAAATTCCGCGCCATCGAGCTGCGTCTGGATCAGATCCGCCGCCGGCAGGTTCACCCGGGACGTGACACGGTAGAAGGCACGTCCGGCTCCGGTGTCGTCGACCGCGGCCACGATGGTCCCGTCCCCGGCCCCGGTGATACCTGCTCCGACCGGCGTCCACGCCACGAGGTCCGTGCTCTTCTCGAGGAGGTAGTCGGGCACGACGACGCGGCCGGGTGACGGAACCGCGGACTTCGCGGGCCACGACAGGCTCACCCGGCCCGGAACGGTCCGCGCGATCGCCACCGTCACCTTCCGCGTGTCGGCCCCCTCGCACTCAACCCATGCGGGCACGACGACAAGGGCCCAACCCAGCAGGGACATCGCGATTTTCATCGGGTCAGGGAGCGAGCATGAGTCGGTAGAACCGCTGTGGGATTGTCGCCGTGTCGGTCAGGTTCAACGTTCCATTCGTCGCGGCCCGATTGCCCGTCACGTCCGTCCATGCGGGGTCGGTCAGGTTCGTCGCCGATTGGACACGATAGGCGACGCCGGACGTGGTCTTCCACGAGAGCGTCGCACCGGTCGCACTCGTCGCACTCGTCACGCTGGACGCGGGTGCCGGCATCCGCGGGTCGGGGATGTTCACGACGCGGGAACGGGAGATCACCAGGCCGGGGGCCACGGAAGGACGGTTCATCGCGACGGACAAGGGATTTGCCGGGTCCGTGCCCGCGTCCAGTTCGTCACGGTCGAAATGTCCGTCATCGTCCCGGTCGACGCCGATGCGCCGTCCGCTATCCCGCGGGACGACCGTGTAAGTCAGTTCGTTCCCCGGGGCGGCGAGCTGGCGAAGCCCGGCCGGGGTGAGGGATTCGCCGGCCCGATCCGACTGGAAGCGCCCCGTGGTGCGGTCGAAGAACCAGCCGCGCGGAATGCCGTCTTGGAATCCCTTCACGACCAAATCCACACGGCTGGTCGCCGGCCGGGTGAGGGCTATGAACGAGTCGATCAGTGCCACACCCAACGGACTTCCGATCGTGATCTGGCGGCCCACCGCGGCATGGGTGTCCCGGCCCGGCACACCGGGGGGGTGCTCGCCATCGGTAGCCGATCCGGCGGCCAAATCCGATCCGGAGATCGAAAGCAGGAAGGCCGCAAGGTCCGCGGTCTTCTGGTCGTCACGGACGTCAAAGCTGTCCTGGACGAACCGGGTGAGGGTGTCGACGCTGCCATCGTGGAAAAAGCCAAAGCCCGAACGGTTCGACGTGGAGAGGAAATCCAGGCCCGACAGGTCGAAGAGATTCCGCAGTGACGGGATCCGGAACGGCAGGATCGAGGTGCGCTCGGTCGCGGCGAACGCAGCGTGATGTTCGCCGGCAGGCCCGGGTGGCAGGTTGATCCAGGACGACCCCGTCCAGTGCGCGTCCGTCCCCAGGCCCGTCGGCAACGTATGGCAGAAGGAACACCCGGTCTGCGCCAACGGAAGCCGGAACAAGGCCTGTCCGTTTACGGCGTTGCCATTCGGCAAGGGTGCGCCGAGCCGGAGCCTGCCGCGGCCGAGCGCTTTCTCACCCGGCAGTGCGATGTTGACGGACAGGGTGTTGCTCAAGGTTCGGTAGGGATTCGGTGCGAAACGAATCGAGCCGAGGAATTCCTTGAAGGACTGCATCTCGGCCGGGGTAAGGCCGGTGACCGCTCCCTGGAGGTTGGTGAAGGTCTGGTCAAACTGTTCCAATCCTTCGCGATCGCCACGCCAGTGGAACGGTTCGTGACCCATGATGTCCTGCAGCGTCAGCGTCGTCATCGGGCCCTTCATCGGGTGGAAATGGTTGGTGACCGCCGGCGGAAGCCGCCCGAAATTCCCATTGGTGATGAATTTCATCGCACCGCCCGGATCGCCCAGGTCCCACGCGAGCCGGTCGAGGCGCGCGTCCACGTGGCAGGAGCCGCAGGAGGCCTGGCCGAGGCCGGAGGTCTTGTGGGTGTCGTAAAGCGACGGCCGGCCGAGCCGGATCGACGTTGGCGTCGGGTCAAAAAGGGGAATCGTCCGCACGACGGCCCGCGTGCCGGTGTCCACCACCGAGAGGGTCGCCGAGAACCGGTTGAGCACGTAAAGGCGGTGCCGCGGCTCATCGAGCGCCATGCCGGTCGGGCCCTGCCCCAGCACGATCAGGGCGTCCGGACCGGCGCGTTGGCCGTTGGCATCGATGACGACGAGATTGTCCGAACCCATTCCCGTGACGTAACCGCGCGTCCCGTCCGCGCTCCAGACGATGCCGCGGGGATCGCCGATGGATTGCTCACGTCCGGCCTGCGGGACGGTGGGTGTGCGGTAGTCGAGGTGCGGGTTCAAATCCCCGACGCGGCCGGCGAGCGTCGTCGGATCCACCGATGCGAACTCGGTGCGGAGGAAGATTCCGCGCAGGACCGGCTCGAAGCGGATCTGGTTCAGCGCGTCGGTGCCGATGACGGTCACCACACCCGAGGCCGGGTTCACCGCCACGTCCATGCAGATGTTCATCAATCCCGACGCGTAGGTGATGCGGTGGGTGGACGTGTTGATGACGGCCACGTCGTGGTCCGGCAGGTCCCAGCCGACCGGCCTGCCCGTGAAAGCCGCGTTCGCGCCGCTGACATAATCCGTCCAATCGCCGTGGTTGTCGTCCATCCAGCGGCTGGCGTTGTCCTTCTTCACAATCAGGCCCCCGCGCGGCGGCGCATTGGCCGCGGGCAGCGCCGGATTCAGAACGGGCGTGAAGACACCGTCGTCGTTGGGCGGCGGATTCTTTCCCCCATGCGGACCTTCCGGAAAATCAACGGGTGATGGAATCGGGAAACCCATCCCGACACCGGAGCCAATGAGGGTGGAGCGATTGCCGGACTCAAAGATGGCCACGTAGACCTTGGTGCCGTCCGGGCTCACGGCCATCGCCTTGGGCCGGTTGCCATCGATCACCAAATTCGTCACCGCCGCCCGGCTCACCGGATCGAAGACCTGGACGAGACCCGGCTGGGCGCACGAAACGAATCCCTGGGCTGGCGTGCCCGCGAAGACGATGTCCGACGGTTCGTTCGCGGTGTTGATCGTCGCCACGACGCGCATCCCGGACACGCTCACGATGCTGATGGTATCCGAGATGAAATTGGCCACCCAGACCTCGTCCGGCGTCCGGAACCGGGCCGTGCAGGGATCCAGGCCGACGCAGACGCCGCCCATCGGCACGGGCACGCCATCGGTCAGGGCGAAGATCTCGAGGCGGTTGTCCGGCAGGTTGCAAACCACGAGCCGCGAACCATCCGGGCTGAGCGCGACCGGATGCACCGGGGGCGTCTCCCAGTTCTGGAAGGAGTTGGTCGAGACTTGCCCGAGAGCCGCGCCGCCGCCGGCCAGCAGAATTCCCGCCGTCGTCAGCAATGCTCTCATTTTGGTCCGTGGGTGGATGGGGAATCGCATAGCAACAGCCATGCCGAAACCCGGCCGTTGGTGCTGGTTCGAGGTGGCCGATTGAAGGCCTGGGAGATCCACTCGAAGCGCACTCGTGAAGCTGATTGCTGGAACCGACCCCTCGCTCCACTCGTTGGCGTGGTCCGTGAGTTTTGTCCGGATCGGTGGCTCAGTCGATGGGATTGACGATCGTGGGCAGGCCGACGTCGGTGAAGTCCCGTTCATTGCGGGTATAGAAAGTGGTGACTCCATGGCGGCGGAGGGTGATGCCGAGGAGGGCATCATGGGTGCGCTGGTAGGGGAATCGGCTCCGCCCCAGGCATTCGAGAACCTCGGCGAAATGTGGCAGTTCGTACGCGCAACACGCGATGCCGCTCTCCTCGCGGAGAAACCGGAGGTGTGCCGCGGCCTGGGCAGCGGACCGGGGCTTTTGCAGAATCCTCGGATGGCGCAGAGCCCTGTAGAACTCCCACAGCACCTGATCGGCGAGAATCCACTCGCCAGGATGCCCGAGCATGGCCTGCACCACGGCCAGTGCCCTGCCGTGTTCGGGAGCGCTGCTGTTGGCCGCGTAAATCAGGATGTTCGTGTCGAGACTGTTCATCGGGATTCGTCGCCATGGATGAGCGATTTCATTTTCGCCGCGGAGACCAGGACTTTGCCCCCGTCGAAGGTGGGAAAGGCGGGGGGGAGGGAAGAATCCCGCCGGAGCATGCCAGACCGTTGCGCGAGGTCCCGATCCACCGCCCTCCGGACGAGCTCGCTCACCGGCCGATCCTCGATCTTCGCCAGCTTGCGCAGGGTGGCCATCAACGGATCGGGAAAGAGGATTTGAATCTTTTGCATGGATACCTGCATCGCATGGATGCCGGCTCGAGGTCAAGCGGGGGACGGGCGGCAAAGGGGGGTGGCAAGCTGGAGTCCCCGCGCGTTGCCGGGATGCCCTGATCCAATCGGGGTCACGCAGACGTACCCGGCGTTGCAACGTGAGGATCTTCACGGCTGCATTGCCCACGGCCCGGAGATGGCCCGGGAGCGCCACGTGAAAATCCCTGTCGAAGCCCACTTCACCTTCGATGGGTCCGGCTCGGCGGAACGGCTCGGACGGAACCGCGTCCTTCACCGTGCGTCAGCAGGAGGGGCAGCCGCAGCAGGGATTCCTGCCATGATCCGCCCAGCGCGGCATCGAATTCCGCGGCGGGTATGGCCAAGGGACCCCGCTCCGCCGCGGCCCGGGCTTCGGGATAGAAATTCTCGGCGTCCCCGCCCGTGGCCCGAAGCGGTAGGACCAGCTTGCCTGCCGCCAAAGCCGTCCGACCGATCCGCGCGGTGCCGCCGCGGCCCGAAATCAGAATCACCGCGTCCGTCGCCGCCACGCTGCGCGCGATGGAGTCTTCCACGGACGAGGCGATTTCGATGGGGACGCTTTCGACTTCCGGCTTCCGGTCCGGTTCGAGGATGACGCGCAGCCATCCTTCCGGCGTGCGACGTTCGATCGCCAAGCGGCGCACGAAAGCCTCCGTGACCGCGGTATCCACGCCGGGCCAACCGCCCGCGATCAGGCCGCAGCCTGAGGCGGCCAGCAGGGTTCCGAGGCACGACGACACCTCCTGAAGGTGGGACGGGATGGATTGGTTCCCCAGTCCGGCGATCAGGATCCAGCGCTCGGGTCGGTCGGTGGGTTGGGCAAGCGGGCGGGGCATCGTGGGCACTTCGCGCTCCTCCCGCCACAAGTCGCCGAGTGAGTTTGGGTCAAAAACCTGGAGATTGCGGTACTGAGGTTCCGGGACTGCTTTGCGGGCGCCTTCCAAGAGATCTTGCAGGTCTTCCTGCAGCAATCTTCCGAGGGTGGCAACGAGCGGTCGGGTGATATGGTTGGCGCGGACTGAATCGCGCACGAGGCGGAGGCAGCCGAGTGTGGCTTTCCGGAGTTCGGACGGACTGACATCCTCCCGCAGCACCATCCAAGCCAGCTCGGTGGCGGCTTCGGCACTTCGCGCTGCCGAGTTGTAGTTAGTTGGGTCGGCCCGGGTAAACCCTCCGGAACTGCCTTGCAATGCCATCATTTCCAGCATGGCCAGTTGAGTGCGCAGGCTTGGCCCGGTATCCTTGCGCACCGAATCCTGCGCCCAATCCATCATGCGCCGGGCGGCCCGGACTGCCAGTGCCAGCCGCTGCCAACGCGGTAAGGCGACGGCCTGATTCACCCACGAAATGACGGCGAGACCCCTCGATCGGGCCGTCGCGCCGGACTCCATCTCCGCACGGCCCTCGTCCGGTTGGTTGGCGTCGGATTCGAGCTTTTCGGAAAGCTCCACGGCCAGGGAAAAAGCGGCGCGTGAGAGCCATTCGACCAACCGGCGATCGAACGGCTCCGGCATCGGAGATTGGATGAAGAGGACGGCGTGCGGCCGAGATTTTCGCCCGGGGTCAACAATGGGAATGGCCAGCTGAAACGTGTCGGCCGGGGTCGCGCGAACAGGATCGCCAAGCCGGACGATTGGCCGCCCACGCGAAGTGTACGTCCCGCGGGGGTTTCCTCCGAAAAATGCGCTGTGAAGCGCCCCGGTGGCAAAGAGCTCCCGTGCCGAGTTTCGCGGGCCGTCCGCAATGCGATAGAACGACCCCTCACCGTGGTAGGCGACCACGTCGATGATTGGCGGGGCTCCGTCGGGGTCAGGCTTGGGCATCGACACCGCCAACACCGCCAGGGTCGTGAGATCCGCCCACCACGCATTCCGCTCTTCGGAAAGCTGATGTCGCCAGAGGCGGGACCACGCCTCCGACTTCACATCGGTCAGAATGCTTTCCGCGTCGGTCGCATTCACGCCCCAGCGAATCAGTTCGCCCCGAACGGCGTCGGCGCGGTTTAACGGAAGGTACGGCGCCGCGGTCGGCTTGGCGATCGGCGGTGCGGGGGGTGTGGAGGGTGCGGGCTCGGCCAGGACTTCCTGCAACCGGCGTTTCACCTCGGTGAATCGGTTCGTGCAAACATAGGCCCCGGCAGCGAGCGCCTCGGATTGCAACTTCAGCCCCTGGACCCAGGAGAAGAAGCCGACCGGATGATTCAATCCGCGTTGGCGCATCGCCGCGAGCATGGCGAGTCCCTCCCGCGGGTTGTTGCCCCGGCGGAGGTCGGAAATCACCGCATCGAACCGAAGGGAAGGTTCGTCATTGGCGAGTCGGTCGAGGGCGGTTGACGTGTCGAGGACCTCGATGATTTCCGGTCCCAACTTCCGCAGATCGCGGACGTAGCGTTGATTTCCTTCAGGACCATCATCCACCCAGAGAATTCGCTTTCCCGCCAGCGGGGCCGCACTTTGAAGACGAAGGCTGGGATCTTCCGCAAGGACCTTCCCTTCGCCAAAAACCCGGGCCAGGGCTTCAATCCAAGCGATCTGCTCAGCCGGGATTCTCTGGTCGGCCGGGATTCCTTTGACCCTTGCAAAATCGACGGTGAGTACGAAGTCAACCGGACCCTTCGCGGCGGCGACCGGCGTCGCGAGTTCCAAATAAGACCAATAGTTGCGGCCCGCCACACTCCTGGAATCGAGGAAAGCCGAACCTACCTGGGAATCCGCGATCGACCGTGGGGGCAGGGCCTCCTCCGGCTTGAGTCCCACATGCGTGTCCCGGGCGATTTCGCCGTCGCGTCTCCAGATCCGGAGATCCCGGACGCTTTGCAGGCCGGCCGCGGCCTGCACAAGTCGGAACAATCCGACCGACCCCAGGGCCCAGAAACCCGGGAGCTTGGTAAAGGGTGCCCACGCCTCGGGCGTTCGTGCCGCGAGCAACCCGGCGATGTCCGCCTTGCGAACGCCCATTCGCCGCAACTCCTTGGTCACGGCGTGGGCCGCCGTTTCCGGCAAGATCGAGGGCACCGCCGGTTTTGGGGAACTCTCCGGCCGACTCTTGGGAATCGGCGCCTTCCGGGGACCCGGTCGGTCGCGTCGGACCGGCTCCGCCGGGGCATCCCCGGACTTCTTGCCGAAGGCTCGATCCGCCGCTGCGGCGTACGCACCGCCCAGTCGTTGCAGCAACTCCGCGGCAATCTGCGCAAATACCGCCGTGTCGGGGTGTCGCCCCATCGCGGTGTCCACCGTGGCTCCGCCCGGATTGGCCAGGATGGCGGCGAACCCGGTCTCGGCGCCGTAGCGGTTGCGCACGTATTCACCGACGGCGGTCTGGACCCGGACGGTATCGACCGCGTTCGACGACCGGAGCAGGAGGTCGCGGACCCCGGGCCGGAAGTCGTGGTCCAGGGCGTCGGGATCGTTGCCCCCGGGTTGTTGTCCGGAGCGGACAAGCAGATCGCTGAACAGAAATTCCGCGAGGTGGGCCTGGCCGGAATCTGGCAGGAGCGCCGATTGGACCACGCGCATGACGGAGAGGCGGAGCGGGGCGGACGCCAGCAGTTGGGCGAGTCGCCACGCGAGGCTGGAGGCGTGCGTATGATAGCTGTCAACGAGTTCGCGCGCGGTCCGGGGCGCGCTGCTCGGGGGGGCTGTCGGCATCCGCGGTGCCGGATGAAGCAGGGCGGCGGTGCGGGCGCGGAGGTCGCCGGCGATCACGCGGGACCACGTGCTGGCGTTGGCGAAGGGCGGGTTGAGGGAAAAGACTGGGACGGCCAGTCCTGACTTGCCGGGCGGCAAATCCCAGCGCTGCCACGGGTGCCGCGTGAAGCCGCGGTTGGATACGCCCGCGAACGGCGGCCCGACGCGGAGCCGCGTGGCGGCGGCCAGCGGCGTCCGGTCCCAGAGCCGCTCCGGCAACAGATGGGCGAGGGCGAGGATTTGATTCCGTCCCCAGAGATCCAGCACGCGGGCCATTCCCGGCTCGTTCCAAGCGGCGCCGAGGGTGTCGGACACGACCAGGATCAGGCGGCGTCCGGCAGCTCCGAGAAGTTCGCCCGGCGGACGACTGGCGGCCCGGGGCGCGGAGCGCAGGACGGGCTCGCGGCCGGCGGTGTCGAGGGTCCAGATCCGGACGTCCCGGAACAGGCCGGCGTGTTCGAGGCAGCGGCGCAGTTCGCGGATCGTTTCCCGCCAGAGGACCATCGTGGGGCCGTCGTCCACAACGAGGGCGAGGTCGAGCCAGCGTTCCCGGGCGGGACGCTCGACGATCGCCCACAGCCGTTCGTCGGCGATGCGCCGGATGGTTTCCTCCTCGTCGAAGACGCGGCGGGTGGGCGAAGGCACGCGGCGCCGAAGGGGGCGGAGGGCGCGGGCGAACTCGCGCGAACCGGGGAGGGCGCGTCCGGCGGGTGTGCGCAAGGTCAGGTCCGAGGCGGTTCCCAAGGCCAGGCCGGAATCCGGTTTCAGCTGGTTGCGGATACCGAGATTCGCACCACCCGGAAAGCCTGTTTCCGATTTGTCGGCCGGCGGGGTCGGGGATTTCAGTCCACCCCGATCGGGCGGTATCTCCCCGGGAGGCGGGTCCGGAATCTTTCGATCCGGTGGCGGAGGGTTGGGATCGGGAAGCGGTTCGGGGGTGGCGTCCACGGGCTCGAATCCGAGGTGTTGGGCGAGCCAGAGCGCATCCGCGAGCTCCTCGCCAGAGATGTCCCAGCCGCCGTCCCGTAGTCCGGCGACGAGGCGCGAGAATTCGGTGTCTGCAACGGATGGGCCGGGGTGGGACGGTGGGGACGGCATCAGACGTCGGAATCGTTGAGGGCCTTGAGTATGATGGATTGGAGATCCTCGAACTGGGCGTTGACGTCGGCGTGGTGGACGAGATGGAGGGCGTTCAGGAGTTGGTCGGTGGCGAGTTGGCGGCCGTTGTTGTCGCGCTCGTTGGTGAATGTTCCAATGAGTTTGCCGAATTCGCTTCGGACGCGGCTGACCTCGAGTCCGAGGCGGTTGGCGACGATGTGGGCGAGTTCCTCGGCCGAAGGCGCCTCCAATTTGAGACGGAGACAACGGCGGAGGAAGGCGGGTGGAAACTCGCGTTCGCCATTGCTCGTGAGGAGGACCAGCGGGAATCCCGTGCATTCCACCTTGCCGCGCGTGATGCCGGCGTTGCCGCCGCCTTCCAACGGAATCTCCAAAGTGTCGAACTCCCTGCCTTTGGGCAGCCGGGCCAGTTCCGGAATGTCGAACCTACCGTCCTCGAACACGTGCAACAGGTCATTCGGCAGGTCGATGTCGCCCTTGTCGATCTCATCGATCAGCAGGATGCGCGGGCGATCCACCGTGGAGTCGGCGAGCGCCGTGCCCAGCGGGCCGAGGCGGAGGAACCGGCGGATGTCGGGGGCCACCTTCGGTCCGTTATCGGTCGGGTTGGCGAGGGCGGATTCATGCAGGCGCCCGATGGCGTCGTAGTGGTATAGGCCGTCCTTGAGCACCGACCGCGAGGTGATGGGCCACTTGAGCACGTCGGCGAGCTGGAATTCCCATTTGATCGCCTGGGCGAGGGAGGACTTGCCGGTGCCTGGGGGGCCGGTGATGAGCAGCGGTCGGCGAAGATAGATGGCGGCGTTGACGGCTTGGATTTCGTCCGGTCCGATGACGTGGTCGCGGCCTTGGGAATCGCGGGATTCCTTGGAAAAGGTCCGCCATGGCGGAGGCTTCGGGAGCTTGAGCTCGTGGGGGCTGCCGTCGCCCCGGAAGATCCGTTTGGCCGGGCTGATCGGGGCGGGCCGCTTCTTTGTGAGGGCCGGGGTGGACGAAAGGCTGGGTTTCATGGATCGGGTGTCAGGACGGGATTCGTAAAGGGGCGGCGGCGGTCGGAGGCGGGAAGGTGGGGTCGTCCCAGAGCAGTGTGAACGGTGGCAGGACGGTGTCCTTTTTCCGGCGGAGTGTGCGGGCGCGTTCGGGCCATTCGCGGTGATCCACTTCGATCAGTTCCCTGGAGAGACGGGCGACTGCGGGTTTTTCCCGCGGTGCGTCCCTCCGCAACCAGACGCCGAGGGGAAGGCCCTGATCGATCAGGAGCCGGCGCAATCCCTGGAGTCCATCGGGTCGGGAGGGTTCGATCGGGGAAAGGGAGAAGAACGCCAAGGCTTCGGGATCGTCCGGGTCACCGGCCCAAACGACGGCCTCGGCCGCGATCGACGTCCCCAGCTTTCCCCACTTCACGGCGTGCCTGGCGGCGTCCTCGCGGCCCGGAACCGGCATCCGGTCCAGGCTGCGGACCACGATGGGCACAAGCTGGCCGCAAAGTTCGTCGGAGTCTGTCTTCCAACGCACCGTGTCCAACTCGAGGGACAGCAGTTCGAGCGGCAGGGCCACCTCGACGAGGAGTCGTCCGCCGGGGTCGCGTTGCTGGGCTGCCCGGATGAGGGAGGGCAGGAGCAGTCGGAGGTCCGTTGCAGGTTGTCCGTTCTCCCGAAGCTCGGGAAGGTGTAGGGGGACAGGATGGGTGGCGGGATCGGTCGGGCGGAACCAAGCCCGGACGCGATAGACGGGATCTTCCGGGTCGCACTCAGTGGGTTGCTGGACGACGATTTGCAGGCGGTTGGCGGCTTGGAAGGCAGCGGGAAGCGCCGCGGCGCCGAGGTTGCCGCGCAATGTGGTGGGTGAGTGTCCGAGTCGGTTGGCGACGGCAAGTTCCCACTGAGCAACGGCTGTCGCGGTGGGCAGATCGAGGGCGTTTTGGCAGAGTTCGAGGAATCCGAATAGTGGGTGCGAGCTGTTGGTCGCGAGGCTTTTCTCCGAGAGGAGTTCGACGGCCGTTTGCCAGCCAAGCCCGGTCCTATCGGGTGTAAACTCAGGCTCATAAGGAACCATCAGGTAGAAGGCGTCCCTGGCCCGGGCATCTGAGAGCAGGTTTTTGTTTCTCTCCAGGAGCCGATCCAGATCAAGCCACTCGGCGAAACCGACTGTCCGGCTGATGGCACCGTCGAGCGCCGAGGTAAGGGCGGTTATGTGGTCGGGTTCATCACCGCAGAGGTCTCGAAGCGTTCGCAGCAGGTTCGGGATCGAACGGGGGTCGAGCGCGCAATGATATACGAGCGCCTGCGCACGGGCATCCATGCTTCCCTCGGCGACGACGAAATTACGGAACCTGAGGCTCTTGAAGAACGGATTGAACCGGTCCCACTCCTCGCAGACCGAAAAATCGAGCAGAGCCTCGGCGACCGCGGCGCGGGCGGCGCGGTTGTTCACGAAATTCATGGGGGGGAGTCGGAGAAGACGCCGAGATTCACCGCCAGGGCGGCGAAGCCTTCGGTTTCGCTCGAAGGGTCGAGAACCCGCAACGCCTCAATCAGAGCCGTGAACCCACCGGGCTGTTTGAGGCAGGCCTCGACCAACGCAAGTACGTCGAAGTTCGCGGCCGGGTGGGAATTAATGTTGTTCCGAACATGCTTGGGCAATTGCCGGATCACCCGGGGTCTTCTGTCCCGGTCGTCGATCGTCTCGCACTCCAACAGGGCATCGCGGAGCCTTATCTTCTCGGTGAGGGTCAGCGTCACGGGCCGGTTGAATCGCAGCGCCGGTTCGTGGCCGCACGGGGTCTCGTAGGCGTAGTAGGCGGGAAGCTGGTTGGTCTTCCCGTCCCGGTTGAGCGCGAGGAACCGTTGCCGGAGATCACGGGCCACTTCACCCATGTCCGGTGGCCAGACCCTCACGGGTGTGGCCGCCAGGCGGGGCAGGATCTCGCGGGAAAACAGTCCGGTCTGTTCGACGGCAAAGTTCTTTGCGGCCTGACCGGTCTGGCTGGCGCAGAGCAGGGAACACTCCCGGCCCGACACCGGATCGCCCGAACCGAAGGCATCGTGCGGAAGTTGGCCGGGCATCCCGAGGAGGTGGGCATGGGTGGAACAGGCGTCGATCACCGCGATGATCCGTTGCAGCGCGCCCGGATGGCCGGCGGCGGCAAAGCGGACGAAACTTAGGAATTCCCCCAGATCCAGGGTTTGGCGGTAGGCGTCCGAGGAGTCCTCGAAGAACAGGGCGCGTCCGACGTCCTGTTGGACCACCCCGTGACCGCCCCACCAAAGCCAGAGAACGTCCGGGGGTGCGCCGACCAGTTCGTTGGTGAGGCCGGCGATGATTTCCTGGTGGGTGGCTTTCCGTCGCACCACGCCGACCGGGAGCGCGGGTTGGTCCGCCGGGGGTGGTCGGACCGGTTGGGCCAGGAACGCGGTGATGTTCGCCGCGGGCACGCCGCGACCGTGGAGCCAGGCGATGAACCGGTGGGCGTCCGCGACGGGCCCGGGAAGGTCCCACCCGTTGCCGAACCCATAACGTTCGACGCCCACAACCAAGGCGCGGGTGTTCAGGGGATTGAAATTCATAGGGCGGCGATCACGGGTCGGGCGACGTCCCATAGGGCGGGGTTGCGCCAGTAGCCGCTGTGGGCCGCGGGAAACCGCCGGCCGTTGTCGAGTTCGTGGTCGGAGGCTTTGGTTCCGAACACCGGTGCCGCCCAATAACCGAGCAGGTCTTGGGGATCGTAGAAATTGAGCCACGAAGGAAACGCGGCGGGAAGGTCGTGGGGCAGGGGTCGCGACAGTTGCGGCGGCTTGGAGTGTTCCGGAAGGGCCCGGCACGCGAGAGCCCCGATCTCGTAAAAGTACGGCGCCTGGGATCCGGCCGTGACCAGGAGCTTCACGGCGGGTTCGGGTTTTTCCAACAGCGTGTCCACGCAGGCGATGCCCCCGAGGCTGTGTGCGGCCAACACCACGGGGCCGTCCTGGGCGAACCGGGCGATTTCGGCGCGGAGGAGGCGGCGCAGGGCGGCGCCCCGGGTCTGGTACCACAGGATGTCCCCAATCGCCGGTGAACCCAGATCGGTGATGGATCGGCGGCGACGACGGATGATCCAAGGACTGGTGAGGGCGGCGCCCCCGGCGACGATGCCCGCCACCACGGCGTCCCACGCGCCTTTCGCGAAGGAGAGCGGGCTGCGGTTCTCGCCGTTCAGGTGGGTCGCCAAGAGCAGCGCCATGCGGTTGCGTTCCTCCGGTGCGCCGGCGAGTCGGTCGAGGGCGTCCGTGACCTCCGCCGAGGGAGGGACGGGATCGATGGCGAGCAAGGTGGCGACCACGGCCCGGGCGAGGGTGATCGTCCGTTCCGGGGTTTCGACGAAAAGCGCACGTCGCACAAGGTCCGCTCCGGCCACCAGGGCCCGGGCTCGGTCAAAGGCGGATAGCACGCCGGTCTGCTTCAGGAAAGCAACGAGGTCGCGTCCGGCTTGGGTCGTGTCGAGCGGACCCTGAAGGGCGAGGTGGAGGGGTGGTTCGAGGATTTCCGAATTGGGCGCCAAGGACCCGGCGGGCTTGCCGAGAAGTCGGAATTCGAAGAGCGGATCGCGGTCCAGCGAATCCCACAGGACTTCCTCACCCGCGGCGGGGTTCGGTGTCGGGGCGGCCGGTGCCAGCGAGGTCACCCCGGCTGCACGGGTGGTGTCATACTGGGGAATGGAAGCGCCGCGGAAATGAAGTTGGGTGCCAAGGGTCCCGCCCCAGTAGAGGCCCTGGACCCGGACGGATTTGGCGAGCGGCTCCAGTTGTTTGGAAATGGTCTCCAGACCGTCCCTATAGTCGATCTCGCGGACCCCGGTGCCGTGGACAAAGATGACGGTGGTCATTGGGAGAATGCTGAGGCTCGGAGGCGACGGTTGGTTTCGTCAATGTTCGGGCAGATCGGAAGAAACTGCGGTGAGATGGAGCCGGAAGTGCGTCGCCTTTTCAAGCCGATCCACAGCATGGGGCGCAGATTGACACAGCCCCCGGTCGATCGAGCGGCCGTTGGGGCTGGGGAATCTGACCGATGTGCCGAACCAACTGCGGATGCCGCCGGGTTAGCTGGGCCGCACTCGGAAGTGGGCACGGGGTCAGGTCTCACTTTTGACACAAGGCCGGCTGGGAGCGAAGTCTCCGGACCTGCCCGGACAGTTGCGCCGGAAGTTCGTGGGTGCGGTGTGCCCCGTGGTCAGCCGCGGTGACCGGCTTTCGCTCAGATTTCAACACGACACGGACCGACAGCGCTTCCTGACGGGGTTTGGAGGCGATTGCGAGGGGGAGTGCGTCCGTGTATTCACTGGCACACCAAAATCGAAACGATCGGAAACCGGGCTGGGGGCGATTGATGATTTGCGTGGGTCCGCAATGCTCCTCTCGAAGCGCGGCCCGGATGGTTTGCGCAGGTTCACCAGTCCTGCTCTCTGCGTGCTCCTGGCGGCCTTTGTCGTGTGGTTGTTCTTCCTGCCGTTCAGAAGGCCACCGGATGTTTCCGTTGACCAGCAGGATCCGGCGCTCACCACCGACCAGTTGAACGCCATTCAGGACAGACTGCTGGGCCTGCTAAGTCGCCGGGGAGTGGATTCTCTGCCCACCAAGCTCTTCCGGCTGGAGAACTCGGTCCGATCCGCCCTCCATGCGGATCTCAAGTCATCGACCATCTTCGACATCCAATTGACCCTGGATGGGCGGGCTCTCTAGGAGCAGCAAACCGACCTTCAAGGCGGCCGACCTTCATTGGCCGAGCGCCTCCTTTCCTTCCATTGTCGTTGGAATCCGCCTGCCGGAGGACCCGGACACGACTTGGCCCTGGACCGTCGACACGAGCGCAAACTCCAACTTCAGCGGTATCACGCTGCCCAGGCATTCCTACCTGTTTTCCACCCCGGCCGGAACCGCCGCAGATCAGGCGGAATCATCCCGGTTGACGTTTCAGGACCCGGGTCTGACGCCGCAGAAACTGGCGACAACTTCCGGAATCTATGTCGAAGTGTTGCCCCGCTGGCTGCGGTTGCACTTCGTGCAAAAGCACAAGGAATACCTCGTGGCCGAAAACGCCGTTTGCGCCTTGGTTGTTGCTGCCGTGACCTGCTTGGCGGGGATTCTTATCGTGCCCCATAAAAACGCGTGATCCGTCTCCGCGGTGGGTAGGTGCGATTGCCTGCGTGCCTGTCGTACAGATGGGGCCAGCTCTCCACGCCACGTGGGCCCACGCCGTCCCATTCAGTCGGGGCGGGGTTTGTTGGTGAGGGGGTGTGCAACTGAGACACCGCCGATCGGTGGGACGGACTCCGAGAGTCCCACTTCAAGCCCGCACCCGGTTCTTACCCGCCACGTATTGGACGGGGACTCGTGTAACTCGCCCCTCCGAGCGGTGTCATAACCCGGCCGCCACGCGTTCCGCCCAGAGTTGGCCATGCCGTTGGAGACCCGCCCCGTTGAAATGCACCCCGTCGCGAAAGCCCGT
>JANYCC010000474.1 GCA_025360495.1 Verrucomicrobiota bacterium
TTGGTGGAGAATCACAGGCAAACCAAAGCAACTTACCTGCCACGGATCGGACCGGCGAGCACAGAGCTCAGAGTGCTGGCGACGTGGGCGGATCTGGGCATCGTGGGAAGCCGGGCCATGGGAGAAGTGAGGCGGGTAGGAAAACCCGCCCTCCCAGGGCGGTCGCGACAGCTCCGGGGGGGGCGGGTTTTCCTACCCGCCTTCCCACGATGCCCAGATCCGCCCACGTCGCCAGCACTCTGAGCTCTGTGCTCGCCGGTCCGATCCGTGGCAGGTAAGTTGCTTTGGTTTGCCTGTGATTCTCCACCAACGGGCCCTGCTGCCGCCCCTCCCGGGACGGGTCGCCCTGCTGTTGGCCACGCTGTTGGCCGGCAGCGCCGGACGGGCCGACAGCACCGTGGTCTTCAATGAGATCATGTACCATCCGTCCGTCGCCGAGCCGTCGATGGAATGGATCGAGTTATACAACCAGATGGCGGTCAACATGGACCTTTCGGGCTGGTCGCTGGCCGGGGGCGTCGGATTCCGGTTTCCCGAGGGCACGGTGGTCCCGGGTGGCGGCCATCTCGTGGTGGCGATCAATCCGGCGGCCCTGATCGCGGCGAGTGGCGCAACCAATGTGATCGGCCCCTTCATCGGACGTTTGTCGAATTCCGGAGAAACGCTCGAACTGCGCAACAACAACCAGCGCCTCATGGACGCGGTCCAGTATGGCACGGACGGCGATTGGCCGGTGGCGGCGGACGGTGCCGGGGTGTCCCTGGCGAAACGCCGGCCCAACCTGGCGAGCGCTCCCGCCGAGAACTGGCGGATGAGTGCGCAAACCGGTGGCACACCCGGTGGGGCCAACTTCCCCACGTCCATCACGGTGCCCCCGGTGCCCCTCGTCACCGCCGGCCAGAGTTGGCGTCTCGACAACACCGGCACCGACCTCGGCACGGGATGGCGCGAGCCGGCCTTTGAAGACGGCCACTGGTCGGCGGGCCCGACTCCATTCCACGGGGGAACGGCGCCGATTCCCGGCGGGGTCGTTCAACCCATCCCCACCCTCTTCAACACCGGTGTGGACGGGGACGGGCACGTCTTGGCGCCGGGCAGCAACGACCCCCATTATACCGTCACCGCCTCGGCCGAGCCGGTGTCGCCCCCGCCGCCCGCACCGGCGCTGGTGATCGAGGGACATCCGGCCTGGCTGGCCAACGATCAGACTTCGAGTTGGCTGGGGCCGGTCAATCCTGGAACGGTCAATGTCGCCGCGGGAAACTATCGTTGCCGCACGACTTTTTCCCTGACGGGTTTTGATCCGACCAGTGCCGTTCTCACTCTGAACATCGCGGCGGACAACCGGCTGAATGATGTGCTGCTGAACGGGGTCGCCCGCGGCTTCAATTTCGCCGGTTTCAGCACGTTCAGCCCCGCTTTCCCGTTGGCGGGGGGGTTCGCTGCGGGCACCAACACCCTGGAATTCCTGTGGGCCAACGACACGTCGAGTCCGAATCCGGCGGGTTTCCGTGCGCAGCTCAGCGGTACCGCCCGCACCGTGTCCGCCCCGGAGAGCGCCCTGACGCCGGTCCGTCCCACCACCTATTTCCGAACCCGTTTCGTCTTCAATGGCAATCCGGCCGTGACCCGGCTGACGCTCCGGGCACAGGCCAACGACGGAGCGGTGTTTTATCTCAATGGCTCGGAGATCCTGCGGCTGAACCTGGCCCCGGGTCCGGTGACCTTTTCCACGCCGGCATCCCGCGCCCTCGGGGCCCCGCCCGATGCGGTGACGGCCGTGCTTCCCGCGGGTCCGCTGCATCCGGGGACCAATGTGCTGGCTGTGGAATTGCACCAGGCGGCGGACGGCCTCAACGATGCCTGGTTCGCCACGGAAATGACGGCCGGCCCGGTGCCGGTGGTCACAGATCCCGACCTGGTGTTCAACGAGGTGGCGGCGGGGAATTCCGCGGATTTCTTTCTCGAACTTGCCAATATCACCGCCCGGGAGATCCCGCTCGACGGCTTTTCACTGGAGCGGCGGGGCAAGACCACGGTCTCCTCTGGTTTTCCCCCTGGAAGCTCGATCCCGTCCGGCGGCTTTCGGGCTTTCGGGGCGGGGGAGTTGGGGTGGGTCGCGAGCGCGGGCGACCGGTTGGTGCTGTTCGCGCCCGGGGGTGACTCGGTGGCCGACGCGGTGATCGTTAGGACGGTGTTGCAGGGACGGTTTCCGGATGCGACCGGCCGTTGGTTGGCCCCGGCGACGGCCACGCCGGGGGTGGCAAATTCCTTCACGTTCCAACACGACGTGGTGATCAACGAGATCCAGTACCACCCGCGGGACGGGACGGCGTCACCAGGGCCCTGGGTGGAACTGTTCAACCGGGGCGCCGTCGATGTCGATCTGACGGGATGGCGGTTTAGCGCGGGGATTGATTATGGATTCGCGGCCGGCACCGTGATTCCCGCGGGTGGTTACCTGGTCGTGGCCCAGGATCCCGGTTCGATGCGGGCCTCCCATCCGGGAATCGTGGTGGTGGGCCCGTTCGCGAAGAATCTTTCGCACCACGGTGACCGGTTGGTGCTGGCGGACGCCGTGGGCAATCCGGCGGACGAGGTCCGGTATTTTGATGGCGGACGCTGGCCGGTGGCGGCGGACGGCGGCGGTTCGAGCCTTGAATTGCGGGATCCGTGGGCCGACCACTCGGCGGCGGAGGCGTGGGCGGCGAGCCGGGAGTCCGGTGCGTCCGGTTGGAGCAATTATACCTATAGGGCGATCGCCGTGGCCTCTCCGGGACCGACCTTGTGGCGCGAATTTGTGGTGGGACTTCTGGATGCCGGCGAATGCCTGATCGACGACCTGCGCGTGGTCGAATCGCCGGCGGGGACGCCGGTGCCGCTGTTGCAGAACGGCACCTTTGCAAGCGGCGCATCCGCATGGCGTTTCCTCGGCACCCACCGTCACAGCGCCGTGATCCCGGACCCGGACAAAGCGGCGAACCAAGTGCTCCATCTCGTGGCGACCGGCCCGACGGAGCACATGCACAACCATCTGGAAACCACTCTGGCGAACAGTCGGGCCGTGGTGAACGGACGGGAATATGAAGTGTCGTTCCGTGCGAAATGGCTGGCCGGGAACAACCAGCTGAACACGCGGCTCTATTTCAACCGGGTCGCCCGCACCACCGTCCTGGCGGTCCCATCCGGCGGCGGCACGCCGGGCGCGCGGAATTCCAATTATATAACCAATGCCGGCCCCACTTTCTCCCGTTTCTCCCATTCCCCCCCGGTCCCGGCGGCCAACCATCCCGTGACGGTGTCGGTCGCGGTGGCCGATCCCCACGGCGTGACCGCGGTGCGGGTCTTCTGGTCGGCCAACGGCGGGGCGTGGCAGGACGCAGCCATGGTGGCGTCGGCCGGCGGACCATCCGGCGGATCTTATACCGGGGAGATCCCGGGGGGGGCGGCGGGGAGCGTCGTGCAGTTTTATGTCCGGGCGACCGACGGCCTGGGTGCGGTGGCGACGTTCCCGGCGGCGGGTCCGGCGGCGCGCGCCCTCTACCAGGTGGACGACCAACGGGCCCGGCCGGGGGCACTGCACAATCTCCGGCTGATCATGACGGCCGCCGACAGCGTTTTCCTGCATGCGCCCACGAACGTGATGAGCAACGAGAATCTCGGGGGGACCGTGGTGGACGGCGAGGACGAGGTGTTTTATGACATCGGGGTCCACCTGCAGGCCAGCGAGCGGGGACGCAATGATCCCAGCCGGGTCGGTTTCACGATCTCCTTCCCACCCGATCACCTTTTCCGGGGGATCCATGACGGCATCACGGTGGATCGTTCGGGCGGGTATAGCGGGGTCGGCGGGCGCCAGGATGAGATCGTGTTGAAGCATGCCCTCCAGCACGCCGGCGGCCTGCCGGGGATGTATGATGACCTGGTCCGGATCCTCCCGCCGCGCACGGATCTGACGGGTCCGGGCCTGCTGATCCTGGCCAAATATGGCGATGTGTTCCTGGACAGCCAGTATGCCAATGGCGCGGCCGGTTCCGAGTTCAAGTTGGAATTGGTCTATTATCCCACGACGACGGCGGGCGGGAACGTGCAGGGGGTGAAACTACCCCAACCCGACGACGTGGTGGGCGTGGACATCGGGAACCTCGGGAACGATCCGGAGGTGTACCGTTGGTTTTTCCTGCAGGACAACAATCGCACCCGGAACGACTACTCGCCGGTGATCGCCTTGGGCAAGGCCCTCAGCGGGACCGGTGCGGTCCAGGATGCCGATGCGCACCGGTTGATGGATGTCGATATGTGGATGCGGGCGGTGGCGTTCCAGTCGCTCTGGGGATTGGTGGACACCTATCCCTTCGACAACCCGCATAATTTCATCCTGTATTTCCGGCCGGAAGACGGGCGGGCATTACCGTTCCTGTGGGACATGGACCTGGACTTCGGTGCCGTCCCCACCGCACCGTTGAACCGTGCGACCGGAAATCTCGGGCGGTTGATCAACCTGCCGGGGAACCAGCGGCTCTATCTCGGTCACCTGCTGGACCTGATCACCACCACCTATAACACCCCCTATCTGGATCCGTGGATCGCTCATTTCGGGAGCCTGGCGGGCGAGAATTTCACGGGAATCCATAATTATGTCGATCAGCGGGTCAAATCCGTCCGTGGCCAGCTGCCCGCAACGGTCCCCTTTTCGATCACCTCGAACGGTGGACAGGATTATCTCGTGGACACGACCAACACCGTCGTCAGCGGCCGGGCGTGGATCAATGTCCGGCAAATAATGTTGGAAGGCCGACCGGAACCGCTCCAGTTCAAATGGACGACGACGACCGCGTGGCAGACGGCCGTCCCACTGATGCTGGGGACCAACCGCCTCAACTTCGTGGCCTACGATTTCCAAGGGCAACCCCTCGCCTCCAATGCGGTGACCGTGACCTGCACCGCGTTCGGGGGAGGGCTCGACACCGATGGCGACGGACTGCCCGACGCTTGGGAGTCCGTCCATGGCCTGGACCCGGCGGTTCCGGATGCCGATGCGGATCCGGACGGGGACGGGCAGACCAACCGGCAGGAGTATCTTGCCGGGACGGATCCCCGGGATCCGGCGAGCGTGCTGAAGCTGGAGGCGCATGCTTCCGGCGACGGGGTGCGACTGGCGTTCGTGGCGCGGGCCGGTCGTTCGTATTCGATCGTGGGACAGGACCAGGTGGGCGGAGTGGGGTGGCAGCGGGTGTTCGATGCCGCGCCGCAAATCGGGGATCACCGGGTCGAGGCGATCGAGTTGGGTGGCCCATTACGGACGGCCCGATTCTACCGGGTGGTGACCCCGCGCATGCCCTGAGTCGTCACGATGCATTCGGAAGAGAAGGGGAACTCACGCGGAGCCGCGAAGGCGCGAAGACACCTGAGAATCACGCCGCCCGAACCGTTCATTGAATAATTCGGGTTGGACTCCGGGCAGGATTCCGGACATCTCATGCGCGGCAATCCAAGGAAACATCCAGAGTGAAATCCGATCCGGGACAGAGTGCGGCATTGGCCGGGGGTTCATCCGACCGGGCGATGGACGCCGGCCGGGTGGGGAGACCGGTCGGAAAGATCGGCGAGCCCACGCCATACGATATCATCCAGTATCCACCGGGAACCCATCCCCAAACCCATCCGTCCCGGTTGGCCGCGGCGGCGATGTATTGGGGGTTGGAACCCGGTTTGCCACACGGGTCGAGAATATTGGAAATCGGTTGTGGCGACGGTTCGAATCTGATCCCGGTGGCCTTTCACAATCCCGGATGCCAGTGCCTGGGAATCGACCTGGCAAAACGTCCGATCGAATCTGGGCGACAGGTGGTGGACGACCTGGGTCTGGAGAACATCCGGTTGCTGGCGATGGACCTGGCGGATCTCGATGGGTCGGAGGGCACGTTTGATTATGTGATCGCGCACGGAGTGTATTCGTGGGTGCCGGAAGGGATCCGGGAGGCATTGTTGGCATTGTGTTCCCGGTGCCTGGCGCCGCAGGGTGTGGCGTTCATCAGCTTCAACGCCCTGCCGGGTTCGCATCCGCGGCTGATGATCCGGGAAATGTTGCTCCAGCATGTGGGTCGGGCCGGGACGATCGAGCTACGTGTCCGGGAGGCGCGTGCGTTCCTGGGATTTCTGCGGGATGGGTCCGTGGGGGCCTCGGGTTTCCGTGGGGTGATGGCGCGGGAGTATGACCGGTTGCTCGCCGGACCGCCGGGCCAGATGTTTCACGACGAGATGGCGGAGGAGCACACCGCCTTCTATTTCACCGATTTTGTCGGGCGGGCCGCCGCCGCGGGCCTGGATTACCTGGGTGACGTGGAGCTCTTTGAATCGGCCGCCACCGGATTTCCGGCCCCGGTGCAGGAGGCACTGGCCCAGACCGGCGGGGATCGGATCCGGTTTGAACAGTACTTGGATTACCTGAAGCTCCGGTCGTTTCGCCAGGCGCTCCTGTGCCGGGCCGGGGCGGCGGTCCCCAATCGGGATCCGGCGGCGACGATCCGGCGGCTCCACTTCAGTGCGCCCTTGCGGCCTTTGGCCTCGGCACCGGACCTGTCGCCCGGGGTGGAGGTGGAATTCCAGACCCTTCCCGGCCGCACCGTCAGCACCGATTCCACCATCGGCAAGGCGATGTTGGCCCATATGGCCGGCGTTGGCATCCGTCCGCTGACTTTCGATGAATTGGCGCAGGTGGCGGCCACCGTGCCCGACGCCCCCCGAGGGGACGAATTGGGTGCCGCGGTGGTGGAGTTCCTCCAGCGATGGTTGCGATTGGGACTGGTGGAACCTTGGTGGGAGCCGCCCCGGACGCCGCACCAGCGATCGGTGCGGCCCGAAGTGAGTCGGTTGGCCCGTTATCAGGCAGCCCGGGGCCTGGTTGTCAGCACCGCCTACCATCAGGCGGTTGACCTGTCCGATCCCGTTTTGCGGCGTATCATCGAAACGTGGGATGGGACCCGGGATTTCGGCGAAGGGATGGTCGCGCTGCGGCAACAATGCGGGGAGGGTGAGATTTCGGACGAGGGGCTCTTTTCGGCCCGGATCGAAAAGGCGCTGCGGGCTTTGGAAAGGATCGGGCTGCTCACAGGCTAATCCTTGGGCTTGCCGCAGGGGTGCCTGATGTTTCACCCTCTTTGGGAATAGGACCGGAACCTGAGCATCCCCCACGTCATGGAAGTATCCCCCGCCACTTCTCCGCGGCCGCCCGCCACATGGCCGATCGCCATTGCCGTCCCCGGCGTCGCCGCGGCCGTCGCGGTGATCCTCCTGTTCATCGAGGGGCCATGGATGTGGCGCGTTATTGCGGCGGTCCTGTCCGTGGCCGGTGTCGGCGTGCTGATCTACGGGGACCGTCTGTTGCGGGGTCGGATCCGGGAACTCTGGGCGGGGGTCGAAGACCATGAGCGGCGCATGGAGGAAGTGCGCGACACCCTCAAGTCACGGGAAGCCGACATCGGCCGTCTCCAAGGGGACCTGAAACGGCGGACGACCGCGTGGGACGCCGAACGGTTGGACCTGGACACCCGACTCCGGCAGGCCACCGGGGATTTGGCGACGAATCGGACCGAGTTGGAAACGCTGCAGGCGGCCTGGGCCCAGTTGCGCGAACAGAATGGCACCCTGAGCGCCGAGCGGGCCGATGCCCTCCAACGCCGACAACTTTTGCAGGCGCAGTACCAGGACCTGGAGGTCACGTCCCGTCAGTTGGGCGCATCGCACGCCGAACGCTCGGCCCAGTACCGGGAGGCCTTGGATTCCGCGGGGCAGGTGCGTTCCGAGTTGGAAAGACTGCGCGTTTCGGAATCCACGCTGACCACCGAGGCCCAGAAACTGCGGCATCAGGTCGAACGACTGGACCAGGAACGGCGCAGTTTTGATTTCCGCGAACGCGCCCTCCGTGAGGAGGTGGAAACGCTGCGTCGGAACCTGGCGGAGGCAAAATCGACCGCCCAGGCGGCCACCACCCAGCGGGCCTTGACGGAGGAACTCACCAGCCGGCGGGCGGAACTGGACCGGTTGTCTGAGGAACTGGCGCATCAGCGGGAGCAATCCCGACTGGCGGTGTCCCGCGCCGAGCTTGCCGAGCGGGCCCGCGAGGAGGTGGCAGCCCAACTCAGCCGGCTCCAGGAACGCCTGGAGGCCACCGACGTGGTGATCGGTGAATTGCAGGACGAGGTGCGCAACGTATCCAAGGAATCCAAGTCGGATCTCGCCCAGCATTTCGTCTGGCGCCTGAATTACTTCGAAAACGACGAGATCCGTCTCAACTTCACCAATGACGGTCCGGCGGTGGACTTGGTGGCCCTCCGTTGCGAGCCCGCATTGCCCTGTGCTTTTGAAGGCGAACGCGCCGTGGCCCGGGGCGGCGAGGGAACGGTGGTGGTGCGACCCGTCCGCCCGGCGAAGGCCCCGGACGAATTCCGGCTCACGATCCGGTACACCATCCGCTCCCAAGACGCCGGGTTCCGGATCCGTCCGTACTCGGCCAATAAAATCGAAAGACTCTGATATGAAACTGAAATGGCTGCGGGAAGGCCCGCGTGGGGGATGGAAACGGAGTGGCGCCGCGGCCGCGGCGGGGACTTTTTCCCTCGCGATTTTCCTCCCGATGTCGCTGGTCGTCCGGGGTGACGCGGCCTTGGACAAGGCGGCCGAGGAACTCGCGGAGTTGGGGCGGACCACTCTCAATGGGCCGGCCCGCCCGGCACCGGTTGCCGTCACCCCGACCCCGGCGGCCGGCGTCATGGCGCCTGGCACCCCGGTGGCCGTTGCGCCGGAGACGCGACCCAAGCCGGTCGAGGCCGCCTTCATCGCCGGGTTCGCCGGCACGTTGGAAGACGGGGCCGAAGTCCTCGCCAAATTCACCGGGGACAAGGTCGAATGGGTGGGGCCTTTGCGCCGCGGAAAAAAGGAGTCCCGCTCCCTGGCCTTCACTCTTTCGGAAGGCCGGATCAGCGTGCTACGGCCGGAATCCGTCCCCTTGGTCTACCAGCTCTCCACCGATCGGAACGAATTGACCTGGGTCTCCGGCGAAGACTCCAAATGTCCCAAGAAACTGGTCCGGCAGTCACCGTGAGACGGGCGGAACGGGATCGCTTCCTACGACCATGTTGGACCTGAGTCTTTTCACATTTGCCCCGGTTTTTCCGGGCTCCGAGGAACATCCGGCGACGTTGTGCGTGTTGGCCCGCAACAAACCCGATCCGGTCGCCGGTTGGTTCGTTCCGGTCCGGCACACGATGGATGCCTCGGTCTATCTCGGGGCTTTGTGCGACGGGCAATCCCGGCCGCGGCACTGGATTGAAATCTGGGTGCAGTCAGTGGGTGCGCACGGCGGCCGCCGTCCGGATCCGCAGATGAACAATGCGTCGCTGGACCAGCGGTGGAAGATGTGGGCGGCCGCGCTCCAGGAAGAGTCGGCGGAAAGCCTCCATGCCGGTCCCTGGCAGGAAATCCATCCCCGGCCCACTTACTTTTCCATCGATCTCCGCAAGATGATCCACCCGACGGATCTCAAGGAAGGGCGCCATTGGGAGTTGTGCACCGATGATTTCGTCCTGCGGAAAGCCGGTCTGCCCGCTTTTTCGGGAACGACGGGGCGCTTTCTCCATGTGCCTTCCGCGGTGGCCGACCCGGTGTTCCTGACGGCGGACACCACGGTTCCGCCGGCGCCCCGGACCCGCACGCCCGACAAGGAGTTCGGCTTTGATCCGGCCTGGATCCCGTTCAATCCGGAAGGCGGGCTGATGCTGTTCCGGGCGTTGGAACCGTATTCGCTCCGGCAATTCAAGGCCATCCTCGAGGGGCACCACCTCGAGGCGGCGAACCTGGAGAGCGACACGCTGATCCTTCCCGAGATCGCGCCGACGCTCCGGGTGAAGGGCTATCTGCAGAACGGGCACGGGCTGATGTTCTCCGGGCGTCGGGGCAAGGCGGGACGATGTCTCGAACTCTTCCTGCTCAAGACGCTCCTGTTTGGCGAGGTGGTCGAACAGGTGGCCTTCGGCGTCAAATCGAGTGGCGCGCCGTACCTGAATCTCCATGCCAACGATTTTCGCGTCACCCTCGGTGCCGGGGGATCGCGACTCCCGGTTTGTTGGTCATTCCGCACTGCGCTGGTCCGTTCCGCCGAATCCCTCGCCATCGAGATCACCGGCGGTCGCAACCGCATGTTCCAGCCCGTGGGGCCGGTTCTGGGTTCCGAATACCGTCCCAAACAATTCTCCGCCCCCCATGCCGGACAGGGGACGGTCCGGATCCGTGATGTCCGGGTCGATCCCGGGGATTTGCTGGTGGTGGAGGGCACCCTGGCCGATATCGAGGCGAGCCGTGCCCGGCGCAGCGACCTCCTCCAGTTGGCGCTGCCCGTCCGGGGCCAGCGCTGGATCCTGCACGCCCGGGTTTTGTCCGACCAACAGCTGGCCTCCGGGGAACTGCGGTTCGAGACCTTGGGGCAACCGGTCCGGGCCGAGTTGCGTGACGCCCTCACCGCCGTCCGGGGCGCCCCCTTGGAGGCCGTGGCCTTCCAATTCCAACCGGTCGCCAGCAGCCCTTGCGACCTTTATTCCTGCGCCATCCTCGGCTTGGAGATCCTCCTGGATCCGACCCGCGTGCGCCTGCCCCTGGCCGTGGACGAGTTCCTGAGTTTTGCCCGGCAGGTCGCTTTGGAGGATCCCACGCTTCCCCTCCCGACCCGCCGCGCCAAGGTCCTGGGGGCGGAACCGCGATTTCAGACGTCGCTCGGCCCGCAGAATCTCGGCGGCCAGGATCTCACCCCGGAAGATGCCCAGGCCGTGATTCCCGCCGAATTGTGGTGGCTTTACTTCGATTCGTTGCTCCGGATGTTGCCCGGGGAACTGCCCGATGCGTGGGCGCGGGACCTGGGGGATGTCAACCCCGCCGCACTCGACACTTGCTTCCATGGTTCCCGGGAAGAATTGTCCGATCTCGCCGAGCGCATCCGCGGGGTGGTGTTCTCCGACTGGCCCCAAAACCGGGAAGTTCTCGAAATCCTCCGTCTGCTTGACCAAAACTGAGCCAGCAAGGACCCTTCACCCGCCTGAATATGAAATCGATCGCCTGTCCCTCATTTGCCGGACTGCTGTTCGCCCTGCTGTCCCTCGTGGTCGGCACCGGGTGCAAATCCGGTCCGCAGCCCCCGAAGCCCGGCCCGTCCTATAGCTATTCCGTCGAACTCGACAAATCCCTGGAGGACCAGGACTTCACCGTGGATGTGGTCCCGGTCAATTCCTCGAACAAGGATCGCATCCTGGGCATGTCGATCGATGACTATTTCAACAACAAGGACCAGATCCGCACGGGCGTCCAAAAGATCGATTCCAAGGCCCTGAACAAGGCGACACCGAAGTTCACCATCGATTTGGAGAGCCCCCAGTGGAAAGCCTATCGGTACCCGAGTTTTTCCCACATCGCCTTCATCGCCGACTCCAAGGTGCGGGGCACCGTCGGCGGCAAGGACCAACGCCGCATCGTGGTGCCGCTGGATCCCGCCCAATGGCAGGACAAGTGGCCCACCAAGAAGCGCGAGATCAGCGTGCGCTATAGCTCCGCCGGGGTGGAAACCTCCCCCGGACCGCTCTCGGTGCCGTGATCGACGCATGTTGAACCATGTCGGACAACCAAGGCCACGCTGGTCCGTTCACCTACGACCTTGGGGGACACCAAAGGTGGCGGGGCTACCACCCGACCACCCATCCGGAAACCGGCCGCCATTGTCAGATCCGGTTGATTGAGGCCGACGAGTCCGGGGCGGGGCAATCCGTCGCGGATTGGACGGCGGTGTTCGTCCTGCAGCAACAGCTCGGTCAAGTCCCGGGTTCCTCCTGGTTCCCCGTCCTCGACCAGGGGGTCGAGGAGGATCGGGTTCACGTCGTCTTCCCCGATTGGCGCCGGACGCTTGCCGAGGACCTGAGCGAGGGGTACCGCGCCCACGACTCCGAGGTCCACGCACTCGCCGCAACCTTGGTCAGCGCCCTGGCCCAACTCGAGAGGCTTGGACAGCGGACCCATGATGCACTCCGGCCCGATGCCATCGTGTTTCTGGACGCCACCGGGGGAGGTCATGATTCCCTCCAACCCCGGTTGACCGGGCTCCGGCCGAAGCACGATACGGAACCACTCCGCCGCGACCGTCGGGTCGCCGGATACCTGCTCCACGGTTACATCACCGGGGTTGAGACCGACCTCACCGACGAACCCGACTATGGTGCCGCATGGAACGATGTCCCGCTCAAGGCCAAGGGCCCGTGGCGGAAATTCATCGAGGAACTGACGTCCGGGGCCTTGGATTCCACCCCGTACGAAGAACTCGCCGAACGCGTCCGGCTGCTGGTCCAGCCAGCCCGCGGCGGGGCCAAAATGCCCGCCTTACCCCGGATCCCCGTGAAGGTGTGGGCAGGGCTGGCCCTGGCCGTGGTGGGCATCGGCATGGCCATCTGGGTGGTCCCGCGGTCATGGAAAGCCTTCGGGGATTGGCGGGCGAAACACGCGGTGGAAACCGAGACGGCGCGTCTGGAAAAGCAAAAGGAAGCCGAGCGCCAAGCCAAGGTGGAATCCGAGCGACTCGCCAAGCTGGAAGCGGATCGCCTGGCGAAAGCGGAGACCGAGCGTCTGGCCAGATTGGAGACCGAGCGGTTGGCGAAGCTGGAGGCCGATCGGTTGGCGAAGGTCCAGGAGGAGCAGGCTCGGATCGAACGGGAGCGGATCGCGAATCTGGCAAAACTCCCGCCGCCTTGGTTCGCTGGATTCGCAAGTTTGCCCGAGCCCGAGCGGGTGGCCCTTCAACTCAACGCCCCGCTCCAAGCCACGGACTGGGTGACGGTTTCGAACCTCGTTTTCAATTGGTGGAAACAGGGTGCGCCGGCAGCTCCCCCGCGGCTTTGGCTCCAGCTGAATTATCCCGGACCGGCCCCCCTGAAGGCGGACCCCCTGATGGCGCAGCAGGTCCATTCGGAATGGCTGCGTCGCCAAACTTACACCACTGCTTTGGCCGCGGCGGTCGGGAAACAAAACGCGATTCCGGCGGATCTGGCGGGCTGGGTGCGGGAGCTCGGTTGGAATTATCAACCGTTGGAATCCGTGATTGGAGACGTCGCCCTGACCTCCGTGTCCAATCGCGTGAAAGGCCA
Source organism: Verrucomicrobiota bacterium (assembly GCA_025360495.1). GTDB lineage: Bacteria > Verrucomicrobiota > Verrucomicrobiia > Limisphaerales > UBA9464 > UBA6176. The sequence continues at coordinate 13,176 of JANYCC010000474.1, forward strand.
ATCACCCCTGGCGTTTGACGGGAAACCAGACCCTTCGGCGCTGGTCTATGCCGACGCCCTCCAACGGGCCAAGGCCGGCTATGCTTACAAGGCTGAACAATTTGCCGATTGGAACCGCCTGGGCGGCCCGGATGAAAAACGGGTGGCTTTCGACAATCTCAGGACAGCGTGGACGAACGAGATCGCCGCCTGGTCCAAAGGTCACCGGATGGATGACGTGAGGCTCCGGGGGGTCACGAACGGCATCGGGACGTTGACCCAATCCACCGCGACCAACGGCATCGACGTCGCGGGCTTGTCCGACCGGTTCAAGGTGTTGGAAAAATCCAACCGGCTCCGGGGAAGCCCGGACTTGGTCGACCGGAATCTGGTGGGGCTGGAAAAGGAGATTGCCCTGGCGCTCGTGACGCTGGGGAAGAACAAGGAACAGGATGCATTGGCGCAAGGGGCCCAATTGGATCAGGGCGCCCTGACGGAGGCCCGGGCCACCGCCGGGAGCAATCTCGCCAAAGCCATCGCGGATCTGAAACCGAAACTGGCGCGGATTCCGGACGGCCAGACGGATTCGCGGCGATTCCTGGGCTCCATGGAGGCCGCAATGGCGTGGCTGGGACCGGATGATCCCCAGAATCCCAAGAATCCCAAGAATCCCGGATGGACCCCGCAGAGCTATGAATCGCCGGAGAATCTTCCGTGGTATCCGGAATTGGGAACGGTTTCCGCCGAAGTGAAGGAACGGGTTCGGAAATCCGGCGAGACGACAGCGGCCTGGAACAAAGCCCTGCCGGAATGTCCGCAATTGGCGAAGATCGATTCCTTGGACCGACTCGGCGCGCTCAACAATCTGCTGAATTCAGTGCCCTTGGGGAACAAGACCTTCTTCGACGAAGATCGGGCCCGATTGCAAAAATATCTGGCGGCGGTCGGGGATTTCAACCGGATCCGGAAGGAGCAGGCCACGGTCGCGGACTGGGATGCGGCCCTCCGGATTGCGGATGCCAACGTGGGTTTCGCCTTTTTTGACAATCAACGGGCGTCGCTCCAGGCGAGCCGGGACGCCGCCGCGGCCCAGTCCGTGGTGGCGCCCGTGGCACCGGTGGTGACGCCGGTGGTGACACCCGTTCCGGGAGGCGTCAGCCAGAAGGAATTGGATCAGCGATTGGCCGCGATCAAGGGCCGGTATGGTGAAGTGGCAAAATCCATCCGCGTGACCATCGGGATTGTGCCGCCGCTGTTGGTGAACCAACAACTCACCAACCTGAACAAGGTGGAGGTGGATTTTGAGAACCTGAAGAAGGATGGCAGGGACGATCCCGAGTTCGGGAAAAGCATTCTCAGACTCAAAAAAGCTTTGAACGACATGAAGTTCAAATGACGGCGGGAACCGGCAGCTTGACCTCACTGGACCCCCGAAGGAACCTCAACCCGATCAAGATGAAACCAATCCACGGATCCCGGTCTGCGGGGCCGATCCGCGCGCCTGCCACGGCGCGAGAGCCTTCCGGGGATGTATTTGGGTGTGTGACCGCCACGTGTTGAACCATGTCGGATGACCAAGGAAAGGCGGGTCCGTTCAGTTTCGATCCCGCGGGACGTCAACGGGCCCGCGGTTTCTATTCCACCACCCATCCGGAGTCGGGCACCCGTTGCCAGATCCGGGTGGTGGAAACGGCGGAGACGATCGGTTCGGCCGCCGAGTGGTCGGCCGTGTTCGTCCTGCAGCAACAGGTCGGCAAGGCTCCGGGTTCGGCGTGGTTCCCCGTGCTGGATCACGGCGTGGAAGGCGGACGGGTCCATGCGGTCTTCCCAGACTGGCGGCGCACCCTTGCCGAGGAGTTGAGCGAAGGCTACCGGGCCAACGACTCGGAGGTCCAAGCCCTCGCCCAAGCGTTGGTGGCCGCACTGGCCCAGCTCCAAACCCTCGGAAACCGCGTGCATGGCGCACTGCGGCCGGATGCGGTCCTCTTTCCCGAGGGCGCGGGAGGACACGATTCCCTCCAACCCCGCGTCACGGGCCTCATACCCTTGGAGGATACCGACCCGCTTCGCCGCGATCATGACCGGCGCGCGGTCGGATACTTGCTCCATGGTTATATCGTCGGGGCGGAGACCAACTTTCGGGGTGATCCCGAATTCGGTTCCGCTTGGGACGAGGCGCCGCTCAAGCGGAAAGGGCCTTGGAAAAAGTTCATCGGAGAACTGACCTCCGGGACGCTGGATTCCGCACCGTACGAGGAGTTGGGCAAACGCGTCCGGAATCTGGGTCAGGGGTCCCGGGCACCGATGCTGGCGGGGGGCCTGGTGCTGGCGCTGGCGGCCATCGGCGCGGGGATTTTTTTTGCCAGGCGCCAGATTATTGTGACGCCTCCACCGGGGGACAACCCACCGTGGCTTGCCAGCCTGGCGAATCTTACGCCAACCCAACAAACGGCCTTGGGCATTCCGGATCCACGCCCGCCAAAGAACTGGAAGGAGGCGACCAACGGCATTGCCACTTGGTGGAAGAACGGTGTCCCGGCCCATCCCGCCGACCTGTGGCTGCCAGTTTTCTATCAGAATCCCCAAGGGCCCCGGTTCGATGCGAACCTGGGTGGCGACGTGGTGGCGGAATTGCAGCGGCGAAGCGTGGATTACCCGAATTCCATCCGGGCGATTCGAAACCGGCAGGAATCGATTCCGGGCGAATTGGCCAGTTGGGCGAGGGACAAAGACTTGGTATGGGGGTATGATCCTCTGGACTCCCTGATCCGGGAACTCGCGTTAAACCGGGTGGCGAATGAGGTGCGAAAGTCCCCCCGGAGGGATTGGGCTTCCGAGGGCGATTCCCAGGCCTGCCAGCAGGCTTACGACGCGGCCCGCGACCAAGTGATCCGGGATCTGGCGGGCCCGCCGTACCAAGTCGTTGGTCCGGACAAGTTCGTGGGATGGAAAAGCCTGCTTCCGAAGCAGAAGGATCAGGCTTTTGGCGAATTGTTGCGGCCGGAGTTTGCCACGAATATCGCGGTTTGGGCGCAGAAATTCAAACTCCCGCCGGATCCCAAACCGGAGGTCCCCAAGACCGACGTCCCGAAAGTTCCGGAGATTTCATCACCGGGCTGGCTTCTGGGATTCGCCGGGATGCCGGAGCCGCACCGGGTGGCTCTCAACCTCCAAGCCCCGCTCCAGGCCACAAATTGGGCGGCGGTTTCGAACCGGGTCTCCGATTGGTGGAACAAAGAGATTCCCGCCCGTCCCTCCGATCTGTGGCTGGCAATCGCTTTTCCGGAATCCAGGTTGCCACGGTTCAGCACGAACCTCGGTGGATATGTATCGGACGAGTTTCAGCGACGACAGGCTTATTCCAACACCGTTTCGGCCCTCCGAATCCGGCAGGAAGCGGTCCCGTCGGCCCTGGCTGATTGGGCCCGGAACCAAAAGCTGGTCTGGGGGCACGGTCCGTTGGACTCCCTGATCCAGAATCTGGGGCTGAACCTCGTGGCGAACGAGGTGAGAAAAGCACGGCTGGTCAACTGGAAGCCCGACGGGGATCCCAAGAGTTACGGGAATGTCTATGATACGGCGCGGGAAACGGTGGTGGGAAATCTCACCGGCCCTCCTTACCAAGTCGTCGGGCCGGACAAATTCGAAGGTTGGAATGCCCTTTCCCCGGAAGACCAGGGCCGGGCCTTCACCCGGTTGTTGCAACCGGACTGGGCCACCAATGTGGCTGTTTGGGCCCGGGGACCGACGATCGGGAAACCGGATTTTGCGACGGTGGAGAAGAATCTCGGCAACCTGGGCGGGCTCCAGCAGAAGGCCGGCACGAATCCCGTGGCCAAGACCGTTGATTTGCCCGGTCTGAACCAGGCCCTTGTGGACCTGAAAACCGGGATGAAACGGCGACAGAAACCGGATATGACCGGTGACCTGGCGGCCTTGGACGAAAAGATCCGGACCAACACGGTCAAATTGCAGAAGGCCATTGACGACGAGGGCATCCAAAAGACGCAGGATGCAATCCGGCAGAAACAAATGGCGGACCAGCAAAAGGACGCCGACGCGCTGAGGCTGGCGCAGGCGGGTGCCAGGAGCGACCTCGCCGGCGCGATCAAGGGGCTGCAACAATCCTGGCCGGCCGGTTCGACGGAGGGATTCGAAAAGTCCCGGGCATTCCTGCCCTTGTTGACGGCGGCCTTGGACTGGGTGGGCCAGAACGATCCGGGTAAACCGGAATGGAAGCCGGATTCGTACAAGAATCCCGAGACGCAGGCCTGGTATAAGGACTTGGGCGAGGTCACCCAGGTGAAGGAGGCGAAGAGTTGGTCGGAGAAAGCCAAAGCCGACTGGATGCGTGCCCGGGACGCCTGCATGGGAATGGCGGCCATCGATTCATCGACGAGGCTCAATGAGCTCAAAGGCCAGCTGGAATCGGCGGTGCTCGGGAACAAGGAGGATTTCCGGGAGGATCGGGCCCGGTTGGGCAAATACCTCGATGACATCGGCGAATTCAGCCGTTTGAACAAGGAGAACGCCGGAGTTGCCGACTTGGGAAAGGCCATCCTCATGGCCGATCAAAAACAGGACCTCGCCTACTTCAAAAAGGAACGCCCGGGCCTCGATGCGAAACTGGCGGCCGCGAAAGAGCGGGAGAGAGTGGAAGCGGGCGCCAAGGAACTGGAAGGGAAACTGGCCGGAATCCGGGAGAATTTCAAGAAGGTGCAAACCCCCCTGGTGGACTTCGCGAAAGACGGGGTGAAATACACATTGAAAGTCGGCATCAACCGGGTGGCTTCAGGGCAGGCGGTCAAGAAGCTCAATGAATTCACGAAGGAACTGCAGGGGATCGATCCGGATCTCAAGAAGGTCGGCCGTGACGATGGCGGGTTGAAGAAACTCATCACCGAACTGATTGGGAAACTGGACGCGGTCAAGGACAACGACTAGCGCCCCGACGACCAGGGAGAAGGATAGGGGAGGAGAGGTTTTCCCCACAGATGACGGACGGGGGTTGGATCACCACCTTTCCAGATCCGCGCCGTCCGTGCCATCCGCGGTTCATTTTCTGGAAGGGCCGCGCTGAATCCCGCCGGAACCGGCCTTTTTTCCGGGCAATACCCTCGTGACGGCAGCCGGGCGCCTCTGGGCATCGTGGGAAGGCGGG
>JANYCC010000015.1 GCA_025360495.1 Verrucomicrobiota bacterium
CAGGAAGCCGTCAGACGCCCCAACTCCTCCCGCAACGGCTGAAGTTCCGCCCGACCCTTGTCCAGATCCCGCTGCAACCGCTTGGCCCGCGCCCTCTCCGCCTCGATGTCCAACTGCTTGGGCGCCTTGTCGCGGGCCGCCTCCACCTGGAGCGACAACGCCTTCAACCGTGCCATCGGCGCCTTGGTGAAGGCCCAACCGTACACGATGAGGATCAAAAGCGCGGGCAGCACGATCAAGAGGACCTTGTCCCGCTGCGTCATGGTGATTCCGCCGGTGCTTCCCATGGGTGATTCGGGTCAGGGATGATTGTCAGTGGCGATTTCAGCCACCACCGCCGCGGCGCCGCCGACGACCGACCGCAGCGATCCCGCCGGGGATTCCGTGATCGTCATCGAATTGGTCCGGGGCGCACTCGGCGGCAACGCGGAACGCAGCGACCAGTCCAGCAGCCACGGTCCGCCGTCCGCCGCCAGATTCAACGCCCGGCGCCGGGGCGGTTCAATCCGCCAACCGAATGGTTCCAAGGCCGCCGCCAGGTTCGTCGCGAACCCCAGCACCTCGGGCGTCAACGAGATCCCGGTCAGCCGCAATTCCCCGCCCCCCTCCTCGATCGCCGTGATCGCGACATCCGGCGGGGTGGCCTGCGCCAGCGTGCTCAGCAGCGCCGCGTGCCGCCGATGCTCCTTGTCCAGCGTGTCCTTCCAAAACTGGCGGAGATCATGGATTTCATACATCTCATGATTCACCCGTTCCAACTCCTTCTCCAGGACGTCGGCCCTTCCGTGTTCCTGGGCCAGGATCTTGGCGGGTCGCTCCGCCGCCTCCAGGTCCCGCTGCATCACCACCTCGCGGTGTTGCACAAAGAAATGGTGGCTGACACAGACTCCCAGCGCGGCCGCCGTCAACCCCGCCGCCACGCTCCAACGCTGCGTGTCCGGCATCGGCTTCGGGGCCGGCCGCACCATCGGCGCCCGGACCTTCTCGCCCGTCAGTTCCACCGCCCACTGCAGCAACCACGCCTTGAGGATCGGCTCCTCATCCAGTGAGACCGTCGGCCCCGACGCGTACTGGATCAGCGAACTGTCCGCGATCATCACCGCGCGGTCGGCCGGATGGGCCCCGAACCACTGTTCCACCGGGGCCTGCCACATCCCGCGCCCGGGCGAACCCGTATACACATTCGTCCGCGGCACACCCGGGATGCTCCCGTCGATCGCCACCACCAGGTCATTCCAGAGTTCGATCCGCTGCCAGCCGATCACGGCGTCCCCCAGGGGCCGCGGCAAACCGCCCGGATGCACCATGCCCCGCAGGGTCGCCTTGCCCGCCTCCAGGGAGGATCGGATCTGTCCCAGGTCGGCCAACGACATCTGGGCCACCCAAAAACTGCGGTCGGGTCCGTTCGCGCCCGCCGGTTGCGCCGCCAGGGCCGAATCGAACGGATTGATCCCCGACAACGATTCCGCCTCGAAACTCAGGGCGTTGGACAGTTCCTCACCCTCCAACCCGTTCACCTTGCCCGCGGGGACGGAAAGGATCTGCACCGACATCGTCGCGGCCAGGATATAGACATCGCACTTGTGCGGCGGTCCCAGCAGAAAGGCGGCATCCGCCAGGAGCGGAAGGGTCTCGCCCGACGGCGCCCGCGCCTCCCACAGATGCTGCAGCGACAACCCCTGCCGACCGGCGAAATCAGCCCGGATCAGCCGCGTCGGTGTGATCAGCAGCAGCGTCACCGCGTCCCGACCAGAGCCCAGTTTGGGAAAGCGGAGGGATTTCATGGAAGGGGGATATTGATCGTTTGCACTCCGGGACGGATAGGGAAATTAACGACCCGGCTAGGGATCAGGGTGTCGCTATTGTGCCGCAGCCAGGCCCGGAAGACGCGATTCCCGATGGTCGGGGCATTCGGGCCCGCCAGATTGGTGAAACTGGTGCTGAAGGACGTGTACGTAGAAGAGGTCGCCAGGCACAAAAGGGGCTTGCCGTCGGTCGCCACATTCGGGTTGGGTCCATACTCCGTCAGCATGATCCAGTTGGTCCCCCCAACAAAGTTCGCGTAGGTGCTGGAACAGGTCACATTGACCGTCACCGCCACCCGGTATTCGTTGGTGGCGATCGCCGCATAGAACAGCCCGGCATAAGGGTCTCCCGTGGCTGTCGGCGCCCCTTCGAATCCCGATACAGTGCCCCATCCAACCACTTCCCGCAGACCGTCCTTCACCGCCGTATAATTCGCGTCGAATGCCGACACGGGTTGGCCCGAATTGGTCCGAAACGCCAGCAACATGGTCGGCCAGGTCAGGATGCTGGGATCGCTGGTGCCCAGATCCAACCGACTCACCAAGCTCTTGCCCCATCCGTCCTGGAAGGTCGGGTTGGAATTCGGCTTGGTCACATAGGGTCCCCTCCAGCCCGCCGGGACCCAAAGCTGAGACGACGGCAAAACGGCCACGCCCACGCTGGGCAATGCCGTCAATTGGTTCGTGGTGGTGTTGGCCAACGTGGCCGCCCACAACGCATACGCCTTCAGCCCCGAAGGCAGACTCCCGCTATACAATTCGGGGATGTCGGCACTCAATCCGTCCGAATAAGAACGCGGCGGCCGCCCCATGTCCGCGACGAAACCCGTCACAAACGGCGAACCATCCGGCGTCGACTGGTTGGCCGGTCCCAACACCCCGTCCCGGAAT
>JANYCC010000246.1 GCA_025360495.1 Verrucomicrobiota bacterium
CCGGTCGCCACACCGGCCGCCAACCTGGTCCGGGCCGCGGAAGGATGCCTGAGTTTCCCCGAGATCTTCGGCGAAGTGGAACGACAGGCGGAGGTCGCGATCTCCGCACAGAACGAACGCGGGGAACAATTCCATTTCAAGGCCGGCGGTCTCCTGGCGCGCGCCATCCAGCACGAGTTCGATCATCTCCAAGGCATCCTTTTCATTGATCGGATGGACAGCACCACGCGCAGTGACGTGCGTGCCGACGTGGACGAACTCCAGCATAAGACCAAGTCCGAACTTGCCGCCGCCGCGAAGAAGGGTTGAGGTTCGGAGTCCCGGGCTTCAGCCGGTCGCGCCTCCGAAGGCACGGGGCATCACGGCACGGCAGCGTCCCGCGTTTGGGGTCCTGCGTGAACCCCGGGGTGCCTGACTGCAGGGGACGGTTTCCCGGCTGAAGCCCGGGACTCCCAACCTACGGCTTGGGATCATCATCCAACACCCGCCAACCGCGCCGGTTCAGATCCCAATACACAAACACCCCGGCCAGGGCACCGACCGCGAGGAATCCCAAGCCCAAGGCCACCTGGCCGAACAGGATCTTCCCCATTCCGAACAGCGCCAGATAGATCATCACGCAACCCGCGAACCAGTCGGCCAGGTTGCTGAACCCGTCACGGCGCGGCTTCACCTCGACCGCCTCCTGCGCCACCGGACCCCACAACGTCGGGCTCGGTTGCACCTTCCTATAGAATTTCAACAGCGTCGCACGATCCTCCGGCGCCGTCGCATAAGTCACCACCAACCAGACGACGTTCGAACACAGGACCGTGATCAGCACCGTCCAGGCGAACGACCGCGGATCCTCGGTGCCTCCGGCGACCCGCAAGGCATTCCGGATCGGGGCCGGACCGAACTGAAGGAACATCGACACGCCAAAGGATGCGGCCATCGCGGACACCTCGCTCCACGCGTTGATGCGCCACCAGAACCAGCGCAGGATGAACACGCTTCCCGTCCCCGCCCCGATCGCCATCAGGAATTTCCACGCCCCGCTGATCGAATCCTGATAATAGGTCACCCCCGACGACGCCACCATCAGCAGCAGGGTCGCGAACTGGCCCACGCGCACATAATGGGTGTCCGACCCATCCCGCACGAGGAACCGGCGGTAGAAATCGTTGACCAGATAGGAGGCTCCCCAATTGAGTTGGGTGGCCACAGTGGACATATAGGCCGCCGCGAAAGCCGCCACCATGAGGCCCGCCAACGCCGGCGGGAACACGTTGGGATCCACGATGGTTTTCACAAAGCCCGTCTCCTTGTCCTTCAGGTCCGGATACAGGATGAGCGAAGCCAGCGCGGTGAGGATCCACGGCCACGGACGGATGGCATAATGGGCGATGCTGAACCACAGGGTCGCCAGCAGCGAATGCCGCTCGTCCTTCGCGCAGAAAATGCGTTGTGCAATATACCCGCCGCCGCCGGGTTCGGCACCCGGATACCAGGTGGCCCACCAGGTCACTGCGAGATACACGAAGAACGTGATCATCGGCATCCAGGGTGAGCCGATCTCGGGCGTGAAGGACAGGATGGATCCGCCGCCGCCCCGGGTGAGATCGAGGGCGTGCAGTTTGGTGATCATCACGTCCATGCCGCCCGCCGCGCGCACCGCGTAGAAGGCCAGGACGATCACCATGCCCATCTTGAGCACGAACTGGAACAGGTCGGTGACCAGCACGCCCCAAAGTCCGGACAGGGTCGAGATGGACGCGGTCACGAGCATGATGCCGAACACCACGAACAGTGCGGCGAGTTTCGGATCGGTGATGCCCAACGCCCGGAATTCGAGGCCGGGGAAGATGATCATCAGGATCTTCACCATCGCGAGGTTCACCCAACCGAGGATGATGCAGTTGATGGGCAACCCGAGGTACAGTGCCCGGAACCCGCGCAGGAACGCCGCCGGACTCCCGCCATAACGCAGTTCGGCGAATTCAACGTCGGTGACCACGCCCGCCCGGCGCCACAACCGGGCGAAGAAAAAGACCGTGAGCATCGCGCTCAACAGCATGTTCCACCACACCCAATTGCCCGCGATGCCATTCGCGGCCACCAACCCGGTCACGGCCAGCGGGGTGTCGGCGGCAAACGTGGTCGCCACCATGCTGGTCCCGGCCAGCCACCACGACACCCGCCGTCCGCCGACGAAAAACTCCTCGGTGGAACCGGTGGCCCGACGCCGGTACCAGAGCCCGATGAGGAGGTTGATGAGAAAATAGGCGGCGATGATCGACCAATCGAACCACGTCAGATGCATGGGCGGGGATGGGATGGGGGCAATGCTGAGATCTTGGGACGAGACGTTGCGCCGTGGCACCCCGCCTTGGCAACCTCCCTCACTGCGTTTGTAGCAGCGCATGGGAATGCGCCCCGGCTGCGCCACGGCTGCAGCCCCGGCCGCCGGCTCCCTCTCTTCCTGAGGAACGAAGGAGGAGGGTGGGGGAGAGGAGGCGGGTCCTCGTGCCTCGTGTCTCGTGTCTCGTCCTCGTGTCTCGTCCTCGAAGCCCAATGCCCGATCGAGGACGAGGGCCGAGGACGAGAAGCACGAGGACGAGAAACTGCACGGTTGACCGACCCCCCTCCCCGGCTCTCTCCCCACTCGTTCCTCGCGGGGCGAGAGGGACCGAAACGTAGCGGCGCATGGGAATCCAGCACATTGATCACTTGCCACTTTCCCCCCGGTTCTTCCCACTGGTGACCCATAACTCGCGCCGCATTACTCCGCTCTCTCCGGCCTCCGATCCCCCTTCTCGTCGGGTTGGGTGCGCTCATTCTGTGGCACGGATTCGGCCACCTCCAAGTCCATCGTCGCACCGCAGAATTACGAAAATCGGGTTGGCCGACTTCCGTCACCGAACTGGCGGATTCCTTTCCCAAGGGTCCCCCCGACCAAAGCCTGTCCGGAGCCATCCGAATCGCCGCGCGTCCCCTGCGTTTCGATTCGGCGATCCACGATCCCACCGCGGATGCCGGGACCCGATACCCCAACCACCTTCCGAATCCCGTGCGGTTCCAAACGCGGATGAAATGGCGCACGTTGGTGGACAAACATTCTGCATCGTTGGCCCAATTGGCCCGCGCCCGTTCGTTGACGCATCAAAATCCTCCCGCGGGATTCAATCTGCGCGACCATTGGGACCGCGAGGAACCGGCCTGGCTGGGGGATTTCCGCAAACTCGGATCGCTGGTCGTCCTGCAGGCATTGACAGCCGCCGAGGAACAGCGCCCGGCGGACGCGATCACCTCCGTCCAAGACCTCCTGCGGATGGCGTGGAGCCTGGAGGAACTTCCATGGCCCATCGCCCAGGAAGTGAGGCAGGACCTCGTGAATCAGGCCGCCCGCACCACCGCCGTCATCGTCACCCGGAGCCGCTTCACCGATTCACAACTCGCCTTCATCCAGGACGGATTCGCCCGGGTACCGGATCAACCCGCCCTGCGCCACGCGCTCACCGGATTGGTGGCGCTCGGAGTCGGGGAAACCCGGGGCGGATATGCCGGGATGGAGGCCGTCTTGGGCGGAAGCCAGTACCAAATCCCCTCCGAAGGGATGCCCCTGCACGTGCTCGCCGCTCTGCATTTCGCCGCCGGACTCCACCTGCGCGACCGGGTCCTGCTGATTGATCGTCTCCACCGCATCGCCGCAGCCAGTGACCGGGACGATGACGACGCAGTGGAAAAGGCGATGGATCTCGAAGGGTTGCTGCAGCAACTCAACAACGCCCGGGTCCCGGGATTACGCCCCCTCACCATCAGCGTGCTGTCCGGGGTGACACCGCTTCGCGTCAGCCATTGTGAGTCGATGGCGTACGCCCGGGCGGCCCGGTTGATCTGCGCGATCGAACGTCATCGCCTGGCCCACGAAAACGAGCTTCCCGACAACCTCACCACGATCGACCCCGCGTTACTGCCCTCCATGCCGGCCGATCCCTTCGACGGCTGCCCGATGCGTTATCGGAGACTCTGGGACGGCTATGTCGTGTACAGCGTGGGGCAGAACGGCGTGGACGACAGCGGCCTGATCCGGGCGCAGGAATACCGATACAACCGGCGAAGCCCGGCGGACGCGGGCCTCGAGGTCGAATGAGGCGGGCCTGAAGACGGGAGAGGCCGGAGAGCTTGAGGCGGGCGCACCGGTCACGGAACCCGGCGGGCCGCGGGAGCGGGCTTGGGCTTCTCCTTCTTGGGCTTCTTCGTCTCTTTTTTCTGACTGTTGTTTCCTTTGGCCATAATGAATTCCTGTGGTCCGACCCTGCCCGATTGCCCACAGGTTGGCCACGTCTTTTTGGAGATGGAACGGTGGCGGGAGCCGAGGCTGCGACCGGGCGCATCTCCGGGTTGTGGGTGGGAAGACTGCCAGGATTCTGAACAGCAAAGGGCGCAAAGGGCGCGGGAACGTCTCCTCAATAAAAAGAACATTCTCCCCCACGGCGGCGTGCACACGGTGCATTTCCACGGATCCAATCGTTCACGGGCTTCGTGGACTTGGCCCCTTGGCACCCTTTGTTGTTCAATTTCCGGGCCCGTTTCACCCACGTCTCAAGACTGCGCCCGCTGCGACCGGCGAATGTTCACCAGCCTTGAAATGAGTCCGGGGAGCGGCAAACCTGCGGGCGTTCCGTGAGAGGCCCCGATAGCTCAAATGGATCGAGCAGCGGTTTCCTAAACCGTTGATCCAGGTTCAATTCCTGGTCGGGGCACCATCTCACCCTCCCCATGGCACCCGATGTGCTCGTTTCGCACGAGTCGGCAGGCCTCCAAGGACCCATGCCACCCCTCTCGCTCATGATCCGTCAATCCGCCGCCCGCCGATCCCTTTCTCACCTCCTGGCTCTTCGGTTCCTCGGTCTCCTG
>JANYCC010000247.1 GCA_025360495.1 Verrucomicrobiota bacterium
CAGGCCAACCCGCGGTCACTATTTCGGGTCGGGATCGGCCGGTGCCGCTGGAATTCTCCTATGTGGAGACGCCGTTGGCCCAGACCTTGGAGCAGGTGGTGGCGGACGGGAAGGGGCCCGTCTACGTGGTGCATTTCTCCCAGAACGACGCCGCCGAGAGCGCCCAGGATTTCACCAGCATCAACGTCGCGACGCGGGCGGAGAAGGCGGCGCTCGCCCTGGCCTCGGAATGGGTCCGTTTCACCAGCCCCTATGGGCCGGAAATCAAACGATGGCTCCGTCATGGCATCGGCCTGCACCACGCCGGGCTCCTTCCCCGGTACCGCATCCTGGTCGAGCAGCTCGCCCAGAAAGGCCTGCTGAAGGTCATCTGCGGCACCGACACCCTCGGCGTGGGCATCAACGTGCCGATCCGCACCGTGCTGTTCACGCGCCTGTGCAAGTACGACGGCCAGAAGACCGTCATCCTCTCGGCGCGCGACTTCCATCAGATCGCCGGGCGGGCGGGTCGGAAGGGCTATGACAACGTGGGCTGGGTGATGGTGCAGGCGCCGGAGCATGTGGTGGAAAACCTGCGGCTCGAGGGCAAGGCGGCTCGTGACGGCAAGAAGGTCGTGAAGCGCAAGCCACCGGATCGGAACTTCGTCAATTGGGACCGGAACACCTACATCCGGCTCATGGGCGCGGCTCCCGAGCGGCTCCAGTCCCGGTTCCAGGTTTCGCACGGGATGCTCCTCAATGTGCTCGCGCGGAAAGGCGATGGATGCCGGGCGATGCGCGACCTGATCCGGCGTTCCCATGAGTCGCCGAATGCCCGGAAGGGTCATTTCCGCCGGGCGTGGCAGCTGTTCCGCGCCTTATATGAACGGCAGATCGTCGGTCTCACCCCGGCCGGGGAAGGCGGACCGAAGCTCAGGGTCAACGTGGACCTGCCTGATGACTTCTCGCTCAATCACACGCTGTCCCTGTACCTCATGGACACGCTGTCACTGCTGGATCCGGCGGCGCCCGACCATGCGCTCGATGTCATCACGCTGGTGGAATCGATCCTGGAGGACCCGGATGTCGTGCTGCGTCGGCAGTTGGACCGGATCAAGGGCGAGAAGATCGCGGAACTGAAGGCGCAGGGGATGGAGTATTTCGACCGGATGGAGGAATTGGAGAAACTGGAATATCCGAAGCCGCGCCGGGATTGGGTCTATGAAACGTTCAACGCCTTTGCTGCGAAGCACCCGTGGGTGGGTCAGGAGAACATCCGGCCGAAATCCATCGTGCGGGAGATGTTCGAGTCTTACCGGTCGTTCTCGGATTATGTGAAATTATATGAATTGCAGCGCGCGGAAGGGGTGCTGCTGCGGCATGTGACCGCGGTCTATAAGGTCCTGCGACAGACCGTGCCCGAAACGGCCAAGACCGCGACCGTGCAGGAGATGGAGTCCTACCTGAAACTGATGATCCGGCAGGTGGACTCCAGCCTGTTGGACGAGTGGGAACGTCTGAAGAATCCTGCCCGCACGGTGCCGGATGCCGTGCCGGCCGAGATGCGCCCCCCGGGTGCGGAGGAGGCGGCGCGGGACATCACGCGGGATCCGCAGGCGTTCACCGCCGGGGTGCGCTCGCGGGTCTTCACCTTCCTCCGGGCGGTTGCGGACGATGATTTTGCCGCCGCCCTGGCTTCCCTGGATCCCGTCACGGAACCCGGCGCAACGGCGTGGTCGGCGGAGGGATTGGCAGCGGCGTTGAAGACTTATTATACGGGGCACCGCCGGATCAGCCTGGAACCCGAGGCGCGGAACCTGCGGCATACTTATGTCGTGCCCGCTGAAGACAAGAAGAGTTGGCGTTTGGAACAGGTGCTGGTCGATCCGGACGGGTTGAACGACTGGATGGCGGAGTTTTGGATCGACCTGGTGGCGTCGCGCGCGGCGGGGGAGCCGGTGCTGGGATTGGTGCGGATCGGGCCGGTCGGGGCGGTCGCGTCGGAAGCACCGATGGCAGCTGCGGAATTGCCGGAGGGTTCGGAGTTCCGGCTTCAGCCGGTCCGGCTCGCGGAAGCAACCGCGGCCGGGGATGAAAAGCGTGAGCACGAGGACCGCGCTGCCGATCCACAGACCTCCGATCACTGATTCCCGGGCTGCTTCAGCGGTTTCGGCAGGGGCCTTTTCCCTATAAACGTTTGACCTTTCACGCGGAAAGGTATACCGGGGTCAGTGTGGAGGAGAGAAGCGCTGGACCTTGGGCTGCAAGGACACCTTGGTTCAGTGCCCTGAAGGGTGAAAAGGGGGGTACTGGGTTTCCTGCAGCGTTCCTAATCGTTTTCATATTGTGCTGGAAAGCCGCCGCGTTCGAACAGACGTGGCGATTCCAGCCGGGGTGGCAGGCGGTCTATCTGGAGGTGGACCCGTCGGATCGGAGGCCGGAGGCGGTTTTTGGAGGATTATCGATCGAGGGGGTCTGGACCTGGTCGGA
>JANYCC010000079.1 GCA_025360495.1 Verrucomicrobiota bacterium
ACCGCCTGCCGCTGATCGGTTCGGGGTTCGAAGATCGGAGATCGGAGATCGGAGGTCGGAGGTCGGAGATCGGAGGTCGGAGGTCGGAGGTCGGGGGGTGAGGGGGGAAGGGGGAGATCGGGACCACTGACTTCTGATTACTGACCCCTGACCCCTGACTCCTGACCGCCAGCCCGGGAGGCATCCGGACAAATCAAGATGGGGCGTGGCCGAAAGGCTGCACCCCTTTTTTTTGTGATCCCGCCCAAGATGTCGGAAGCGCGCTTCCGTGGGATTTGGACGACACAGGGATTTGGACGATCATTGCAAGCGGCACCCCCACCCGGCAGCCTCCCGTCATGCCGGCCCAACGCCGTCGCAACACCGATCGATTCATCCACGAACGCGAACTGATCGCCCGGGGTTTGACCCGTTTCGCCGGCCTTGACGAGGCCGGTCGTGGCCCGCTGGCCGGACCCGTGGTCGCCGCCGCCGTCATCGTGCCGCTCGAATGGGTCCACCATGGGATCCCGGAAGAACTTGTGGATCTGAACGATTCCAAACAGGTGTCCGAACGCCGGCGTGGGGAGTTCTTCCTGCTGTTGACCACCCTTCCGGGCGTCGATTTCGCCATCGCGGAATCCACCCCGGCCCAGATCGATTCCCTCAACATTCTCCAAGCCACCCACCGGGCCATGAACCTGGCCTTGGACCAGCTGAAGCTCCGACCGGAACACGCGCTCGTCGATGGGCTGCGGGTCAAATCATTGCGCTGCAACCAGACGGCGTTGGTCCAAGGCGACACCCTGAGTTATTCGATCGCCGCCGCCAGCATCCTGGCCAAGGTGAGGCGGGATTCCCTGATGGTCGTCGCGCATGGTTGTTGGCCGGAATACGGTTTTGACCGGCACAAAGGTTATCCGACCCCCGAGCATCTGGAGGCGATCGCCCGTCATGGACCGTGCCCGATTCACCGCCGCAGTTTCGCGCCCCTGCGTTCCCCCGAACCCGGGTTGTTCCCACTGTGATCCACTGGCTCAGGAGGTGGATTCGGGGTCGGAGCCCGGGACCGGAGCACCTGAAACGAGGTCGCCACGGCGAAGAAGTCGCGCGGGACCATCTTTGCCAACTGGGGTGGAAGCTCTTGGCGGCCAATTACCGGGGGCACCGCGGCGAATTGGACCTGGTGTTCCGAGACGGCGATTGCCTGGTCTTTGTGGAGGTGAAAGCCCGGTCAGGGGATTCCTGGACGCGACCGGCCGCCGCCGTCAATGAACGGAAACAACGCCTCGTATCGGCGACCGCGCTTGATTACTTGCGCGAGGTCGGTCAACCCCGGGTCAAGTTCCGCTTTGACATCGTGGAGGTGGTCCTGGACGGCAGCGCAGTGCGGGAAGTCCGACATCTTATCAACGCCTTCCCGCTGCACCGGTTCTATCAATACGTCTGAAACCCCACCGCTCAGGCGGCAAATTGCATCGCCTCGCGGCAACGCAGCCGATCACGCAACTTCCGAAGGGCACCCGCCTCCAACTGGCGGATCCGTTCCCGGGTCAGTCCGAATTCATTGCCAATCTCCTCCAGGGTCCGGGGATCACCCCCATCCAAGGCGAAACGTTCCGAGAGGATCTTCTGTTCGCGGCCGTTCAGGGTCGCGACCAATTCCCGGATCAACTCCGCATTGGTCTCATTGGACAATCCGGCCCACGGCATCACGGCGTTCTCATCGGCAATGACATCCGCCACACGGCTGCTCTCCGGGTCATTCCCCAGGGGTGCGTCCAACGAAGTTGCCCCAATGGCGGCAGCCTCACGCCAGCGCTGGATGTCATCCAGATCGACTCCCATTTCCGTGGCCAACTCCGCATCGCTCGGAAGGCGGCCGATTTCGGATTCCAGCCGGGATTCCGCCTTTTTCATCCGGGCCAATTCCTGGACGACATGGATCGGCAGACGGATGGCCTTGGATTGGTTGGACAAGGCGCGCTTGATCGATTGCTTGATCCACCAGGCGGCGTATGTGCTCAGTTTCGCGCCTTTGGTGGGATCGAATCGCTCCACTGCGCGCATGAGTCCAATGTTACCTTCGTTGATGAGGTCCAGGAGCGGCAGCCCGTAATCCTCATATTCACGGGCGATTTTCACGACCAATCGTAAATTCGCTTTGATCATATGTTCGCGCGCAGCGTCATCCCCGGCCTGGATGCGGCGGGCGAGCACGACCTCCTCGGCCGGGCTGAGAAGCGGGGTTTCAACCGCCTCGCGCAGGTAGAGCCGTAAAGAGGTATTTTCGTCCCAAGGACCCCGCTCCGGTCGCGTTTCGGCAACCCCCTCGGTGCGGGACACACCTCCGACCCGGGCGGTCGGGACCGGCGCAATCCGGACGATCGGGGCGATCGGGGCGGGCTTCGACCAGACGGGTGCGACCGGGTCGATCGGCATCACCTTGGCTTGGGCGAGGGCTGCGGCCGAGATGATCGCTTCGGGTGGGGGGGATGCAATCGGGGTCGGATTCGCCGGATGCCGGGTCTTGGTGGGAGGAACCGGCGTTTTGGCGGGCAAGGCGTCCCGCTTGCGCAGCGAACGCGGGGAAAGGGTGCGAGCCTTGCGGCTGATGCGATCCGGGCGCTTCGCACGCTTGGTGATAGCTTCGTTCGCTTTCATTTTTCCTTTTCCTTTACAACCGTTGACCCCGGAAGGTTTCTCATGCTCTCGCAGGGTTAGTGCCAGTTCCGGCTGCGCCCGGATCACCCGGTGCCATCCCGCCCCAGCGGCACTTGACTTGGCCCATCTGACAGGGCCACCCCTCGGTTGTTCACGATTCCCGGGTGGAATATCCGCCCATTGATTCCTGTGCCTTCCTCTCTCCCAGACTGCGGAACCTCGGTTTTGGATACTTCTGCCAACTCCAATTCGACGGCATACCCTCGGGAGAATTCGGCACCCACTCCGGGCGGGTTGACAGGGATGTGCCATATTGGCGCATTTATCCCGTCCAAACCACAGCTGATGGCGCAAATGCAGCACCCAGATTGGATGCAGAATTGGCAATCCGTGGGCAGGAAATATCCTACGGATGGAACCGGGGATGAGGAATGGAGCCGGAAAAGACCGGTGGGCTCAGGCCACCTTGAAGATCGCCTTGGGGTCAGCCGCAATCAACCCGAGGCGCGCCCGGATCTGTTCCAGCAACCGCGGCACCGTCAATCCATGCTGCTCGCGGAGATAGTCGACCGTTGAAGCGTGGCCAACGAATGCATCGGGCCAGGCGAGACGAATCACCGGGGTGGACACGCCTTGTTCGGAGAAGGTCTCCAACACGGCCGAACCATAACCCCCCATCGCGACGTGGTCCTCCAAGGTCGCGACGACGTCCGCGGCGCGCCCGAAAAACTCGTGGACCGCGACATCCAAGGGTTTGAAGAAACGCGGATTGATCACTGCAACGTCGCAACCCTCGGCCTCCAATTGGACGGCCGCCTGCCGTGCCAATCGCAACATGTTGCCCAGGCCAAAGAGGGCGACCTTGCGTCCGCCAGACCCCTTGAAGCCTTGGATCACTTCGGCCTTCCCAACCTCCAGAACCCCCGGGATCTCCTTCACCGGAACCCCCTCGGCATTCCCGCGCGGGTAACGGATGAAGGTGGGATGCGTTTGCAACGATGCCGTGAACATCATGTCCTGCAATTCATCCTCATCCTTGGGCGCCATTCCGATGACGTTGGGCAGGCAACGCAGATAGGAAATGTCGAACAAGCCATGGTGCGTCGGGCCGTCGTTCGCGGACAGCCCGGCCCGGTCCATGCAGAAAATCACCGGCAAATCCTGAAGACAGACATCGTGGTGGATGCAGTCATACGCGCGCTGCAAAAAGGTGCTGTAGATCGCCACGACCGGATGGAAACCCATGGTCGCCATGCCGGCGGCGAAAATCACCGCGTGTTCCTCGGCGATGCCGACATCGAAATACTGCCCCGGCAGCGCCTGTTCCAGAAGCTTGAGGCTGGTTCCACTCGGCATTGCCGCGGTGATGCCCACCAGGTTCTTGTTCTGCCGACCCAGCTTCACCATCGTCCGGCCGAAAACCTCCTGCCACATCGGCGGACTTCCCACCTTCGCAGTCGCCGGTTGCCCGGACTCAACGTCATAGGGCCCGAGTCCGTGGAATTTTTCCGGGAACTTGAGGGCCGCCTCGAACCCGCGCCCCTTTTGGGTGAGCACGTGGATGACCACCGGCTCGGTGCAGGTCTTGGCAAACTCCAATGTGCTGATCAGCAACGGAATGTTGTGACCATCGATCGGGCCGAGGTACCGGAGGCCAAATTCTTCAAACAACATCGGGGATCCGTGCCCCCCCCGACCATCGGTGTCAAAACCGGGCGAATGCTCCAAGGCAATGCTGCTGGCGATGCCCTTGAGCGCCTCCTCGGCTTTCGCCCCCAGCATCGCCACCAATTCACCCTTGGGCAGCTTGCGCAACCACGATGCAAAATCCTTCGTCAACCGGTTGTAACGCGGACTGGTGGTGAGCTTGCCCAGATACGTCGCGATCGCTCCGACGTTCTTGGCGATGCTCCATTCGTTGTCGTTGAGTATCCCGATGAACCGCTTGGTCGTGCTCGCGATGTTGTTCAACGCCTCGAAGGAAACCCCGTTGGTGAGCGCGGCGTCCCCGAAGATGCAGACCACCTGCTCGTCGGTGCCCCGTTGGTCGCGTGCCGCACACATCCCCAAGGCCGCCGACAACGCCGTCCCGGCATGTCCGGCACCATAGGAGTCGTGCGGGCTCTCCGTCCGCAGCGCAAATCCGTTGAGCCCCCCCGTCGTCCGGATCGTCCGGAACCGGTCTTTGCGGCCCGTCAAAAGCTTGTGGACGTAAACCTGGTGGCTGACATCCCACACAAACCGGTCGCGCGGCGTCTCGAAGCAACGATGCAGGGCAATCGTCAGTTCCACGACTCCCAGGTTCGGACCCAGGTGCCCGCCGTTCTTGGCGAGTCCATCAATCAGCTCCTGGCGGATTTCCGCCGCCAATTGACCCAGTTGATCCAGAGTCAATTTCTTGACGTGTGCCGGCGAATCCACCATGTCGAGATAGCTGCTCATACTTGTTCCGTGTCGCCGGCGTCCCCGGGGATTTCCGACGGTCGGGTGGTGAGTTCACCTCCCAGACCCTGCTCCAACCGCTGCACCTGAACCTCCGCTTCCGAAAGCCGGTCCTGACACAGCCGATACAAGCGCGTCCCTTCCTCGAAGCGCTGCAACAGCTGCTCCAGGGGAAGGTCGTCGGATTCCATCGCTTCAAGGATGGTCTCCAACTTTTTGACGGCCTCTTCGAACGCCGGTTGCCCGTCGTCCACTGAAGCTTTGGCGGCCTGCGACACGCCGCGGAAACTGGGCCAAAACCCCCGTCTTGCCTAGGGGAATCTCCAATGCGCCTCCGCCCTCGCGAACTCCACCGCCCGCTTTTCACTCCAATACACCCCGTCCTCGCCAAACGAGACAAATCCCACATGCCCGCCCGCTTTCGGCGCCTCCAGATGGAACCACGCGCTCGCCTCCGCAAGATCCCGGGGAAAACATTCCGGGGTCAGGAACGGGTCGTCCGACGCATTCACCAGCAATGTTGGCCGACGAATCCCCGCCACATAGGCCTTGGAACTGCTCCGGGTCCAATAGTCCACCGCCCCGCCAAATCCGTGCAGCGGCGCCGTGTACCGCTCGTCGAATTCCCGGAAGGTCCGGATCGCCCCGAAACCCTCCAGCGACACCCGACCCGGAAACTGCCCGGCCTTCTGTTCCATCCGGCCCCGCAGATCAGTGAGAAACCGTTTCATATAAAGGCGGTTGCCGCGCGCCCCCATCCGGTCCGCCGCGGCTTCGAGGTCGCAGGGCACCGAGAACGCGACGGCCGACCGCACCCGCTCGTCCACCGATTCGCCCCGCTCCCCCAAATATTTCAGGGTCAGATTCCCTCCGAGACTGAAGCCGACCAGGACGACCTCGCGATGCCGCCCAATCGCCAGGACCCGGTCCACCACCGCCGCCAGGTCGCCCGAAGCCCCGCTATGGGTGAAGGTCAGCATCCGGTTCGCCTCCCCGGAGCACCCCCGGAAATTCCAAGCGACCGCATCCGTACCCGCCCGGTTGAACGCCCGCACCATGCCCATCACATAGGCGCGACGCGAATGCCCCTCCAACCCATGGGAGATGATCACCACCCGGTCGGCCCCCACCCGCGACCAGTCCAGGTCCAGGAAATCCCCGTCCGCCAATTCCAACCGTTCCCGCTCATACTCCACACCAGTCACCCGGCGCGACAGGGTCGGGAAGACGGTCAGCGCGTGTCCGTCGCGCAACAGGGCGGGCGGGCGGTAGGTGGAGACAGCGACCAATGGCACGACGCCTGTTACCGGACCCGACCCGGCGGCACAAGCCCGGCGAACCGGGGTCCCGCCTCAGTTCGCCGGGTTCCAGACGTACTTTCCGTTGGGATCGACGTAGCCGATTTTGTGGCCCAGTTTCACCCGCGCCAAGCCGTCGGCGAAGGGCATCGCCTCATCGAACTGCGGATTGATCGCGATCTTGCCGGTCGTGTCGACGAATCCCCAGCGTCCGCCCATACGCACGCGTGCCAGGCCTTCGGAGAACCCGCCGGCCTCTTCGAACTGCGGATTGATCACCCAATGCCCGGAAGAGTCGGTGAATCCCCAGAGTTTGGCCAGACGGGCCGGGGCGAGCCCTTTGACGAACGGACCCGTTTCCTCGAATTGCGGGTTGATGACGATCTTACCGCTTCGGTCGACGAATCCCCACCGCCGGTTCAACCGGACCGCGGCCAACCCGTCGGAGAACGAACCCGCTTTTTCGAACTGCGGATTGATGACGAACTTCCCGCTGGGATCAACGTAACCGAAACGACCGCCCAGTTCGACCACGGCGAGTCCCTCGGAGAAGTCGGCGGCACTCTGGAACTGGGGATTGATGACGATCGTCCCGGTCTCGTCGACATACCCGTGAAGCCGCTTCACCCGGATCCAAGCCCGACCGCTGGCGAATCGGCCGGCGTCATCAAACTGTGGATTGATGACATATTTCCCGTCCGGGTTGATGTACCCGAAACGCCCGCCAAGTTTGACCGCCGCCAACCCGTCACTGAAAGGCGCGGCCTCTTCGAATTGCGGGTTGATGACGAATTTGCCCGAAGGATCCACGTAACCCCACTTGCCCAACCGCACCTCCGCCAGTCCGGAAGCAAACGGTCCGGCCCGGTCGAATTGGGGATTGATCACCAAGGTGCCGGAATTATCCACAAAACCCCAGCGATCGCCGGAAAGAACCGGGTAAAGCTTCGCGGCATGGGAGCGGAAGGAACCAATCAGGGCGGCAAGGACCAGCATCAGGAGCGGGGAGATCCTCCGGGCCGGGTGACAGGTTGCTTTGGGGAATGCTCTACAACTCATGACATATTCATGGCATATCCGGGGCGTCAGGGCGAGCAGATTTTCCCCCTTGGTTTATCCGGGCAGCGACTTCCGTCGATGCAGACATGATCGATGTCCAGTTCTCACCTTCTGCTCGGTCTCATGGCTGTTTGAGATGAAAATAGAGGGCGTCCGTATCCATATCAAAGTCCCGGACCCCCACTTCGTCCTCCGCCACAAACGGCTCACCGGTTGGAGTCCAGTTGTTCAGGTCGGCGGAGGAATCCAACCGGTAGCGGCGACCGAAATTCATATTGAGCCGAACCTGCACCTTGCAAGCCTCCACCGAGAGCCGTTGGTTGGCCGGGGGTGGCTCCAGGATGACCTTGGGTGCGGAGGTATAACCCGTTCCTGACTGGGTGACGGTGATTCCCGTGACCACCCCGTCGGCCACGATGGCAACGGCTGTCGCCCCCCGGCCGCCTCCCCCCGAAAGGACGACAACGGGAGGCCTGTCATAATTGAAGCCGGCTCGGATCAACCCGACATGCACAACGGAACCGCCCACAACTTCCGCAAAACCCGTGGCGGACCTCGGCGGGAACGGCGGCGGGGCGATCGTGATGTCTGGCACCGAGACATAGCCACTCCCGGGACGGCTGATCTGAATGCCGGTCACCACGCCGTCCACCACCGTCGCGGTGGCCTCTGCCCCGTTGCCACCGCCACCACTCAAGGCGACCACGGGCCCCTCGATGTAACCAAAGCCGCCCTCCAGCAGGACGACTCCTGCCACCGATCCGTTCGCCACCCGCGCCGTGGCCGAAGCGAAGCGCGGATTCGGGACCTGCAAAGCGACGGTATGATAACCGCCCGCTGCGATCGCTGTGACCCAGTCCAGGCTCGCCGGGCCATCCGATTGTCCATAATCAACGGGACTTCCCTCTGCCCCCCATGCCACGACGGTGCCGTCCCGTCTCAAGGCGACCGTGTGCCTGCCACCCGCCGCGATGGCCGCCACGTCCGTCAAACCGGCAGGCACACTGGTCTGACCAAAGCCGTTCCATCCCCATGCCACCACCCGTCCATCGCTTCCCAATGCCACCGTGTGTTGGTCGCCTGCGGAGACGGCGATGATATGTCTCAAACCGGCGGGAATGCGGGTCTGTCCACGGGCGTTGTTACCCCACGCCACCACGGTCCCATCCCCCTTCAACGCCACGGTGTGTTCCCCGCCGGCTGATATCGCCACCACTCCGCCCAAACCCGGGGGAACAGTCGTCTGCCCCTGGTCGTTGAGCCCCCATCCGACCACCGTGCCGTCGCTCTTCAAGGCCATCGTATGGGCTTTCCCAGCAGAAATCGCACGGACTCCAACCAGTCCGACCGGCACGGTCGCCTGCCCCGAGCCGTCATATCCCCACGCCACCACGGTGCCATCGCTTTTCAAGGCCACACTATGATAGGCACCCGCTGCAACCGCCGTCACCCCGACCAGACCGACGGGAGGCACCGCTTGTCCGAACGCATTCGCTCCCCACACGACCACGGTGCCATCCGGTTTCAGTCCCACCGTATGATAGCCCCCGGCAGCAACACCCATCAGTACGTTGAATCGGTCCGCAATGTCTGTCTGCCCTTGGTCATCATATCCCCACGCGACCGGCGTGCCTCCCCCCGAGTTGGCCGGTGATGGGGAAACTGGCGCGATGCGGAAGTATCGCCCGACGGCACTCGCGTCGAATTGCCGAACCCATTCCATGGCTTGGAAGACGAAGGGATCGCCAGTCGAAGTCCATGTGTCGAGATCCCTGGAGGAGTCCAGCCGGTATCTGAGCCCCGACACTCCCCGAAAACGGACCTGCACCCTGCTGACTTCCAAGGCCAACGAAGGACTGCCTGGAGGGAGGTCGATCCAGACCTTGGGGGCGGAGACATAGTCTTCTCCGCGATCAGTAAGTATTATTCCGGTGACAGCCCCCTCCATCACCGTGGCGATAGCCGTCGCTCCACTGCCACCTCCGCCCGAGAGACGCACGGTCGGGGCGGTATCATATCCGGATCCAGTGTCCGTCAGGGTGATGCCGGCCACCGAGCCATTCTTCCACTCGGCAATCGCCGTGGCCCTCCGGGGCGTAGGAGGAGGGTCAACCTTCAATGCCACCGCATGATAATAACCGGCTGCAATCGCCGTCACCCCATCCAAGCCGGTGGGGATGATTCCCAACCCCTCGGCGCGGTACCCCCACTCAACAACCGTGCCATCACGCTTTAATGCCAGGGTGTAAAACTCGCCCGCCGCGACGGAGGTCACCCCGGTCAGATCGGCGCGGACGGTCGTCACGCCTTGGTCACCGAGCCCCCAAGCCACCACGGTCCCGTTTCCCTTCACCGCCACGATATGAAAGCCACCGGCGGCGACGGCTGTCATCCCGGTCAAACCGACCGGCACATTTCGCTGGCCCACGGCATTGTCTCCCCAAACCACGATGGTCCCGTCGTTTTTCAATGCCACCCCGTTCTCCTCACCCGCCGCGATGGCAATCACCCCACCCAGGTCAGCGGGAACCGTCGCCTGGCCGAAATCGTTCCGACCCCATGCCACCACCGTGCCATCCTTCTTCAAGGCCATCGTATAGGCATAGCCCGCCGCGATCGCCGTCACGCCTTTCAAACCGGCCGGGACGTTCGTCTGCCCCGAATCGTTGTCGCCCCACGCCACCACTGTGCCATCCCTCTTCAGGGCCACAGAATGCCGGTCCCCAGCCGCGACCGCGGTCACCCCACCCAAACCCTCGGGAACCGACGTCTGGCCCACGTTGTTACCTCCCCAAGCCACCACCGTCCCATCGCTCTTTGCCACCACGGTGTGATAAAGGCCTGCGGCAATCGATGTCACCCCGCCCAGTCCGGCGGGGACGGTCGTCTGGCCCTCGGTATTTCGGCCCCATGCCACCACCGTCCCCCCCTCCGCGCCCGCCGATTGAGCGGGCTCGCACCACAGGATGAACACCGCCAGCAGGGCCCACCCACAATTCATCCTGGCGACGAGGGAGGATCCGAGCCTTGGGGCCGGCAAAGGTCTCTGGGGAGGTCGGGGTTGCATGTTGGGTCCGGTGCTTTGACTGGGCCCTTCAAGGGCTCCTCCGTCAACACGAAGTTGCACCGCCTCGGGGATTCCCCAACCGACCCCGCATCCCTATCCTGCCCCCATGATTCCCCGCAGTTGGATGGCCCTCACGCTGTGGCTGCTGGCCGCCGGCACCGGTCTCCCCGCGACGCTCGATCTCCACACCCGGGCGCGCACCCGCACCGGCCCCGGCACCAACGACTGGCAGGTGACCCCCGGAACCAACCACTGGGACGCCTCACGCACCGCCATCGTCATCTGTGACATGTGGGACAAACACCATTGTCCGGATGCGACCGAACGCGTCGGCGAGATGGCCTCGCGCATGAATGAGATGATCCGCGCCGCACGCCAGCAGGGTTGCCTCATCATCCATTGTCCCAGCGACACCATGGATTTCTATAAGGATCACCCCGGCCGCAAGCTCGCCCAGGCCGCACCGAAAGTGGACACCAAAATCCCGCTCGAAGGCTGGTGTTCGCTCAAACCCGACCACGAGGCCCCGCTGCCCATTGATGATTCCGATGGCGGCTGTGACGGCTGCCCGGATTGCCCCAGCTATAAGGCATGGACCCGGCAGCATCCGGCCTTGGAAATCCTCCCGGGCGACGCGATCACCGATTCCGCCGAGGCCTATTACCTGATGCATCAGCGTGGCATCACCAACGTCGTCGTCATGGGCGTCCACATCAACATGTGCGTGCTGGGCCGCCCGTTCTCCATCCGTCAGATGGTGCGCCAGGGCCAGAACGTCGTGCTCGTCCGCGACCTGACCGATTCGATGTATAACCACCGAAAATGGCCCTTTGTGTCCCATTTTCGCGGGACCGGACTGGTGGTGGAACACATTGAGAAATACTGGTGCCCGAGCATCACCAGCAGCGATTTCCTCGGCGGGGAACCCTTCCGTTTCCATGGGGATCGTCCGAAACACGTGGTGATGGTGGTCGGAGAGAACGAATATCACACATGGGAGACACTGCCAGCCTTCGCCCGCGAACAACTCGAACCCCGCGGCTATCGCGTGAGCCTGGTCCAGGCGTCACCGCAGGAGGGTGATTCGGATTTTCACAATTGGGAGGCGATCCGGGACGCCGATCTCGTGCTGCTCAGCGTGCGCCGCCGGACCACTCCGCCGGGGATGATGGAAGCCCTGCATGCCCATCTCGCCGCCGGCAAACCCCTCGTCGGCATCCGGACCGCCAGCCACGCCTTCGAGTTGCGCGGCCAACCCAATCCACCCGGCAAATCCTGGGTCCATTTCGACCATGACATCCTGGGCGCGGATTATGAAGACCATTATGGCGCTGGCCGGGCCACGGTCGTACGCCAGATCCCCGAGACCGCCGGCAATCCGATCCTGACCGGCGTCGCGGCCGAGTTCCGTGCCGAATCCCATCTCTATAAAAGTCGGAACCTGCTCAACACCGTCACCCCGCTCCTCAATGGCCGCACCGAGGACGGCAAATCCGAGGTCGAACCGGTCGCCTGGATCAACACCCGGGAGAATCATCGGATCTTTTACACCTCATTGGGCAGCCCGGCCGATTTCGCCGAACCCAACTTCCGCCGACTCTTGGTCAACGGTGTGCTCTGGGCGCTCGACGATTTCATCCCTCCGGCGCCCACGCCCTCCCCGGCGCCCAAAGCCACACCCCCGTCTGCCACCGCGCCCGCCGCCACACCCGCCGCCGCACCCGCTGTCAGCCCGTCTTCGCCCGAACAATTGGGTCCGCTGACGCCCGCGGAATCCGCCCGGAGTTTCCAGGTGGCCGATGACCTCGTGTGGGAACAGGTCCTGGCCGAACCCATCGTCCAGCAACCGGTATTCCTCACCTTCGATGAACGCGGCCGGATGTGGGTCGTGCAATACCGGCAATATCCCCATCCCGCCGGGTTGAAAATGGTCAGCCGCGACAACTTCTGGCGTGCCGTCTATGACCGCGTCCCACCGCCGCCACCGCATCATTTCCCGGGGCTCGACCGGATCACGATCCACGAGGACACCGACGGCGACGGGATTTTCGACAAGCACAAGACCTTCATCGACGGCCTCAGCATCGCCACCAGCGTGGCCTTCGGTCGCGGCGGCGTCTTTGTCCTGAATCCGCCTTACCTGCTGTTTTATGCCGACCGCAACCGCGATGACGTGCCGGACGGCGACCCGGAGGTGCTCCTGTCCGGTTTCGGCCTGGAAGACACCCATTCGGTCGCCAACTCCCTGCGGTGGGGACCCGATGGATGGCTCTATGGATGCCAGGGTTCAACGGTGACGGGGAACATCGTGGTGTACGGGGCCGACGGGAAACCGCTGGGTGCCAAGCCGGCGTATTCGCAAGGCCAGAACATCTGGCGGTATCATCCGGAGAAGCGGTTGTATGAAGTGTTCAGCGAAGGTGGCGGAAATGCCTTCGGGCTTGAGATCGATTCCGCGGGCCGGATCTTCAGCGGTCACAACGGCGGCAACACGCGGGGATTCCACTATCAGCAGGGCGCTTATCTGCAGAAAGGCTTCGAGAAACACGGCCCGCTCTCCAACCCCTATGCCTTCGGATATTTCCCCCAGATGCCGCATAATGACGTGGACCGTTTCACCCATAATTTCCTGGTCTACGACAGCGGTGCGCTCGGCGAACGCTATGAAGGCCGTCTCTTCGGCGTCGAACCGCTCCAAGGCCGGATTGTGCTGAGCGAGATCACCCCCATGGGCTCGACGTTCCGCACCCGGGATTTGGGCCATCCCGTCACGAGCACCGACAAATGGTTCCGGCCGGTTGATATAAAACTCGGTCCCGACGGCGCCATTTATGTCTGCGATTGGTACGACCGCCAGGTCAACCATTATAGAAACAACGAGGGCCAGATGGACCCGGCCAACGGGCGCATCTACCGGCTGCGCGCCAAATCCGCGAAACCGGTCCCGGGCCGGGATCTGGCGGCGCTGTCGACACCCGAACTGGTCGCCCGCCTTTCCCATGCCAACCGCTGGCAACGCGAGCAGGCACTCCGCCTGATCGCCGACCGCCACGACCCCGCGTCAGTGGCCGCACTGTCCCTTCCCCTCCGGCAGGACTCGGGCCCGATGACGCCGGAAGCGCTCTGGGCCCTGCACGTTTCCGGCGGCCTGACCGATGATCTCGCCGCCGCCGCACTCCGGCACGGCGTCCCCGTGGTGCGCGAATGGGCGGTCCGCCTCCTCGGGGATCCCCGCCACGTCACCCCCGCCCTCGCGTCCCAACTCGCCGAGCTGGCCGCGCGTGAAAGCGACATCGACGTCCGCGCACAACTCGCCTGCACCGCCCGACGCCTACCCGCCGACCAAGGCCTGCCCATCGTCCACCAACTTCTCAGTCACGACCGTGACGCCGGCGATTCGCGACAACCCCTGTTACTGTGGTGGGCCATCGAGGAGCACTGCGCCTCCGAAAGCGCCGCCGTGCTCGACCTGTTCCGTGACCGCGAACTCTGGCACGCGCCCATCGTCCACACCCATCTTCTTTCGCGCCTGATGCGGCGTTTCGCGGCGACGGGGCGGCGCGAGGACCTGATGACCGCCGCCAAACTCTTTGCGCTCTCGCCGGGGCCCGACCAGACCGCCCGGTTGACCCAGGGCTTCGAAGAGGCCTTCCAAGGACGGCCGCTCGTGGGTTTGCCCGAGGAACTGGTCGCCGCGATGGAAAAGGCCGGCGGGGAATCCGTCCTGATCGGCGTGCGCCGCGGCCGACCCGATGCCATACGGCGTGCGCTCACGGTGGTTGCCGATCCGAAAGTTCCGGCCGCGCAACGGATCCAACTGGTGCAAGTGCTGGGCGAAACCCGTCCGGAGGGCGCCCTGCCCGCGCTGTTGACACTCGTCCGGACGGCGAAGGAACAGCCCCTGCGACGGGCCGCACTCGGCGCATTACAAGGGTTCGACCGCCCGGAGGTCGCCGGGGAGATCCTCGCCCAATACCCATCTTATGAAGGCGAGGTCCGTGATTCCGCCCTGGCCCTGTTGGGCACCCGCGCGAATTGGGCCGGTCAACTCTTGGGTGCGATTGAGGACGGGCGGATTCCCAAAGCGGGCGTTCCGCGGGATCTCGTGCGCCGGATCAAGGCGTTCCGGGATTCCGGGTTGGATACGCGCACGGCCAGGCTCTGGCCGGAAGTGCGGCAGGCGGCATCCGCGGAATTGGATCATGAGATCGCCCGCCTCGGTGAATTGGTCAATGCCGCCACCGGCAGTCCTTATGTCGGGAAGAAGCTCTTTCTGGAGACCTGCGGGACCTGCCATCGACTCTTCGGCAAGGGCGGCGAAGTGGGACCCGACCTCACGGTCTACAAGCGCGACGACCTCCCGAATCTGTTGCTGAACATCGTCAACCCGAACGCCGAGATTCGTGAGGGTTACGAGAACATGGCGGTGGAGACCCGGGATGGCCGGATGCTATCCGGATTCATCACCGACCGCGACGAACAGGTCGTGATCCTACGGACCGCCGATGGCCAGAGCGTGGCCCTGCCGCGGGCTGAGATCGCGAGTTTGCAGGCGGCGGGCGGGTCCCTGATGCCGGAAGGCCTGCTGGCGGCCCTGGGCGACCAGCAGATCCGGGACCTCTTCGCCTATTTGCGGAGCACCCAACCGCTCAATGACGGCAACTGAAGGTCAGGCCTTGGCAGGCGCGGCCTTGGGGGCGCGCACGACAATCTTTTCCTGAACCGCCATGGCGCCCTTGCCGATGCGTGCCCGGAGATAGGTGAGCTTGGCGCGCCGGACCTGGCCCTGACGCTCCACCTCGATCTTGTCCACGCGGGGGGAATGGGTCGGGAAAATGCGCTCGACACCTTCGCCATAGCTGATGCGCCGGACCGTGAAGGTCTGGTTCAGGCCCCGGCCACGGATGCCGATCACGACCCCGGCGAACGCCTGGATCCGCTCCTTTTCACCTTCCACCACCTTGGTGTGGACGCGGACGCTGTCGCCCACATTGAACTTCGGCGAATCCTTCCGGAATTGCTCGCCCTCGATCTTGTCAAACAGTGCAGCTTTGTTCATGGCTCAATCCTAAAATCGTTTGTTCGTTTCATCCCGGGCGGCCGGGTTTCCCCCACCGCCACTTTTCCCACAAATCCGGTCTTTGCTCCGCCGTCCGTTTCATCGCCTGCCGCCGTCGCCACCGTTCAATCTCCGCGTGGTTGCCCGAAAGCAGCACCTCCGGCACCGGCCAACCCCGAAACTCCGCCGGTCGTGTATAATGCGGATACTCCAGCAGGCCGGCACTGAAGGATTCGTCCACCGCACTCTGGTCATGACCCAACGCCCCGGGCAGCAACCGCACCAACGCATCGATCATCACCATGGCCGGCAACGCACCGTTCGTCAGCACGAAATCCCCGATCGAAAGGTCGTCGTCCGCCAGGTGCTCGCGAATCCGTTCGTCGTATCCCTCGTAGCTTCCACACAGGAACAGGAGCTGGCGTTCCTGCGCCAATTCCCGTGCGATCGCCTGGTTGAAAACCCGTCCGCTGGGCGACGTGAGGATCACCCTCCCGCCCTCCCCGCGCAACGCTTCCACCGCTTCAAAGAGCGGTTCGGGTTTCAGGACCATCCCCGGTCCACCCCCGAACGGCCGATCATCCACCGTCTGGTGGCGATCATGCGTCCAATCCCGCAGGTTATGGATCCGCAAATCCAACAACCCGCCGTCCCGCGCCCGCTGGACGATGCTCTCGTCCAAAGGCCCCGCGAACATCGCGGGGAAAAGCGTCAGGACATCGATTTGCATGGGCGGGCAGGCGGCCTTTCCGCCAACCGCCGGTCAATCCTTCAGTCTTCCAGCAGATCCACCGAACAACGGCGACCCGCTTTCGCCCCCCCGACCTGAACCAGCGAACGGATCGCCTGGATCGTGCTTCCCTTGCGCCCGATCACCTTGCCCACGTCCACCGCGGCCACCCGCAGTTCATAGACTGTCATCCCATTGCGGGGCACGGCAGCCACCGTGACCGCATCCGGTTGGTCCACCAATCCACGGGCGACAAATTCAACGAAGGCTTGCATGGGAGGGGGAGGGTGGGTGCGTGGGGGGTGTGGCGGTCCGGACGGGGTCTGATCAGACCGTCGCCGCCGGCACCACGGGCACCGCCGGCAAAGCCCGGGTGGCCTTCTTGATGAAACCCGAGACGGTGTCCGAGGCCTTGGCCCCGACACTCAGCCAATAGTTCGCCCGTTCCAGGTTCACCGTGTAGTTGGTGCCCTTTTGGAGCGGGTGGTAGGTCCCGAGTTCCTCGATGAACTTGCCATCGCGGGGACTCCGGCCATCCGCCACGACGATGCGATAGACCGGGTTGTTCTTCGCCCCGGCCCGCTTCAGACGAATCTTGACTGACATAATCGGTACAACAAAAAAGCTCGGTACAACAAAAAGCTGAATTCCGGCCTGCTGCGGCCGGCTTCCCGTAAAGGAACCGTGAAAATAGCCAAGCGACGGATTTCGACGCAAGCACCGTTTTGATTCTATTGACTTCGCCCTTTCAGCACCGTCCCCGCTCCCCTATCCTTCCCCGCCATGTTCGACTCGTTGAGCTCGCGGTTCCAGAATGTCTTCCGCAACCTGCGCGGACTCGGGAAGATCTCCGAGTCCAACGTCAGCGATTCCCTCCGCGACGTGCGCCTGGCGCTGCTCGAGGCCGACGTCAATTTCAAGGTCGCCCGCGATTTCATCGAGTCGATCAAGACCCGGGCCCTTGGCGAGCAGGTGGTCCAATCCGTCAGCCCGGGCCAGCAGATGATCAAGATCATCCACGATGAACTGGTCACGTTGCTCGGCTCGGAGAACGCCGGCCTCGCCCTCTCCGGCAACCCCGCCTGCATCCTCCTGTGCGGCCTTCACGGTTCCGGCAAGACCACCTCCAGCGCCAAACTCGCCCGCCTGCTCGTCAAACAGGGCCGCAAACCCCTGCTCGTCGCCGCCGATGTGTATCGTCCCGCCGCCATGGACCAATTGAAGGTCCTCGGCGACAAACTGGAAATCCCCGTTTTCCTCCTCCCCGGCGAAAAGGACGTCCTCAGGATCAGCCGCGATGCCCTGGCCGCCGCCGCCGCCCTGGCCTGCGACGTCCTCATCTTCGACACCGCCGGCCGGTTGCAGATTGATGAACCCCTCGTGCAGGAACTGGTGCGCCTGCGCGACCTCGTCAAACCCTCCGAAATCCTCCTGGTCATCGACTCCGCCACCGGCCAGGAAGCGGTGAACGTCGCGTCCCATTTCGACCGCGCCCTCGGGGTGACCGGAGCCATCCTCACCAAGCTCGACGGTGATGCCCGCGGTGGCGCGTCGTTGTCCTTCCGGTCGGTGGTCGGCAAGCCGATCAAGTTCATGGGCACGGGCGAGAAACCCGAGGATTTCGAGCCGTTCCACCCCGAACGCATGGCCCAGCGCATCCTGGGAATGGGCGACGTCGTCACGCTGGTCGAGAAGGCCACCGAACGGATCGACCAGAAGAAGGCCGAGGAGATGGAGGAGAAGATGCGGAAGGGCCAGTTCACGCTGGACGACTTCCTCATGCAGCTCCGCGAGATGAAGAAGATGGGCCCGCTGGAGGATCTCGTGAAGCTGTTGCCGGGCGGAAACGAGATGGTCAAGGGGGCGGATCTTTCCAAGAGCGAACGCGAATTCCGGCGCATGGAAGGCATTCTGTGCGGGATGACAGCCAAGGAACGGGCGCACCCGGAAATTCTCAACGGCAAGCGGCGTCAACGGATCTCCAAAGGCAGCGGGGTGAGCGTGGCCGAGGTGAACAACCTGCTGAAGCGCTTCGACGAGATGCGCGACATGATGCGCAAGATGGGCAAGTTCCAGAAAATGCTCGGAAAGATGGGCGGCAAATTGCCCGCCAACCTCCCGGGCATGGGCGGGATGGGCGGGATGGGCGGCATGGGCTTCGGGAGGTGAGGCCGGATGTGACCCGGGCATTCCTTCGGCGCCGTCAGATTCCCGGAGGTGCCAGCAGCGGGATCACCTGCCGACGGTGGCGACGATAAATGCGGAAATCCGAATCGGTCGTCAGCACCCGGGAGAGTCCCGACTGTTCCGTCATCCGCACCAGGCAGGCGTCCGCCAGCGACATGGGAACATCCGCATAGGCCCGCTGAAGTTCCAGCAGTCGCTCGACCTCATCCGCCGCGCGGAAAGCCAACTCGATCACCCCCGACTTCACCCACTCCAACACCGCCATCGGGTTGCCACCCCGTGCCTGCAAAAGGAATTGCGCTTCGGACAGCACGGCCTCGCAGGTGAACAAGGGCGGCGACAAACGCCCAAACACTTCCTTGGCCCAGGCATGATGCTGGTCGTCCGCGTTGATCGCAGCCACCAGTGGGCCGGTATCAACGAGCGTTCTTACCAGGGCGGGCATCTTTCAAAATGGCATCGGTGAGATGACGTCGGTTCGTGGACAGGTCGGATGGGCCATGAAATGAACCCACCGAGGCCCCCATAAGATCCAGGCAGGTCACTTTCTTCCGGGGTTTCCGCCCCGGCCCCAGGGTGCGCTCCAAGCTGTCGCGGATCACGACCGACTTCGCGACCCCGCGCGTGGCGGCCTCCTGCTCGATCTCCCGCAGCAAGGCTTCTGGTATCTTGAGCGAGATGGTCGTCACGGAACCAAACGTGATACCACCTGCAACAGATGGCAATACCGGGCTCTAACGAATCTTCGCGCCTTCGCGTGAGCCTCCCACCCCGGCGATACGGCTCAGTGCGAATGCGCCTTGCCCGTCCCACACATCCCGCACGAGGTCGGGACCCCGCTGCACGACGGCGCCTCCCCACCCCCGCCCCCCCCGGCCACGCTCGCGGCAAACGTCGAGAACTTCTTCTCCAACCGCGTCGAACCACACTTCGGGCACTCGGTCCCCTTCCATTGCGACGACCGCACCAACACCTCGCTGTCTTTTCCGCATTTCCCGCAGTGAAATTCGTAGATCGGCATGACGGAAGAATACGGGGCGCCGGCGATGAATGAAACAAAAGTTGGCTGCCGGAATGCCCTGGGTCTTTCCGTTGGCTCCATTATCTTCTGCCAGATTCCTTGTCACCCGACGGCGACGAAAGCTCCGGCGACTTCCGGTTCAACTTCCCGCCACCGGTTCCACATCCACCGACACCCGCAGACTATGGTGACCGCTCCCCACCAACACCCCCCGCACCGGGCTGATGTCCCCGAAATCCCGGCCCCAGGCCACCGTGATGTGTCTCAACCCGGCCAACACATCGTTGGTGGGATCGAAGTCCACCCAACCCGCACCCGGGCACCAGACCGACACCCAGGCGTGTGAGGCGTCGGCCCCGACCAGACGCGTGCGACCCGGCGGCGGAAGGGTTTCCAGGTAGCCGCTCACATAGCGGGCCGGCAATCCCAGCGTGCGCAACGCGGCCAGCATCAGGTGCGCAAAGTCCTGGCACACCCCGCGCCGATGCGCGAAAACCTCCTCCACGGGCGTCGACACCGACGTCGCCCGCGCATCAAAGGTGAACTCCCGATGGATGCGAGTGTTCAGCGCGGTGATCGCTTCCAACAGGGGTCGGCCCGTGGGAAACGATGCCTTGGCCCAAGCCCCGATCGCCGCTTGCCGCCGCACCATCGGCGAATCAAAACGGTACTCGCCCGCCGCCGCCGCATCCCCCCAACCCGGCGCATCACACCGCGCCGCCACCTCTTCCCACGGGGTCGTCAGACCCTCCGCCGGGGCCAGTCGCGGCACGATCTCGACCAGGCTCCCGGCAATCACCTCGAACTCACGGTGCGCAGTCTCCAACGTCACCAACACCGCCCGGTTCCCGAAATAATCGATGCGCTCCGTCCGGGTCGCCGGCTCCGGCCGCACACAGAGATCATGCGTCAGACAGCGTTGCGACGGCAGATCCCGCGGACACAGTTGGACGACGTGGTGCGACACCGACACGTCGCGGTCGTACACATAATGGGTCTGATGGGTGATGCGGTAACGCACAGGAACAGGTACAGGTTCAACTGGCCCGCAACACGGCATGGCTGAAGTAATGATGGGTCAGACGGTCGGAAATTCGGACCAACCCAGCCCCGAGCCGCACCAGCAGCGCGTCCAATTCCTCCGGCGATCCGGCCAGCACCGAGATGTCAGCCGCCTGCAATGCCTCCGACAGCCCCATCACCTCGCGTTGTTCCGGGGATTCGACGCCCTCCCGTTCGACCGGGAGAAAATCCATGTGATCTTGCAGGCTTTCCAATTGGAAGGCCAGGGACCGCGGGTTGGTCTCCTCGATCAACAGCAGGTCCAGCACGGTGCCCAGATGCATCTGCTCGAAATACCGGCGGCGATAGGTCATCACCGAATCCGCAATCTCCAGCATGGGCGCCAACACATCGGTCGTGGCCCCCGACGCCAGTGCCGCCCGCCAAAAGTTGAGCAACCCGGTGCTGCGCTCGATGCGCCGTCCGATGTCGAGGAATCGCCAGGCATGGCCGCGTGTCATGTTTTCCAATTCCATCCCGCTGAACGCCGCGAGATCCACGATCAAGGTGTTCAACACCGCGGGCACCTCCTCGAGTGCGGGACGTTGGCCCGCCAGATGCCCGTCCACCTGCATGCGTTGGAAGATCCGCCACGTGTCATTGGACAACCGGTCCCGAACCGCCGTCGTCAGGAACCGGAGCCGGCCCAACATGTCCCGCACGTTGCCGGTACGCTGAGATTGATGCACCAAGGCCACCAGCGCCTCCCCGAGTCCAACCCCGTTCACCTCACCCCCGAAGCGGTCCGGAAGCTGACCCAGCGAAACCATCATCTGGACCAGCGCGGTCAATTCCGCCTGCCCGTCATGCGTGCTCTCCCCGCCCAATCGGTTCACGGCGGCCCGTAGCAATCGCACCTGATGCTCCAACCGTTCCGCATAGCGTCCCAACCAGTAGAGGTTGTCGGCCACCCGGCTCGGCACATCCGCCGGGGCCCGGTCCAATCGGATCACCTGCCCGCCCGGTTTGAGCAGCGTCACCGGTTCCACCGGGCCGTCGGTCAGCACCCAGGTGTCCTTCGATCCGCCCCCTTGTTGGGCCGAGACGACAGGTGATTTCAAGGACGGGGAAAACCGCGTCAGCCCGCCCGGCATCACGACGTACCCCTCCCCGGCCGACGCCACGAACGCCCGTAACACCACCGGCCTCGGCACCAACACTTCCCCTTCCCATGCCGGAGCCATGGAAAGCCCGACCTGTTGCTGGACGACATACCCGACGGCGTCTTTTCGCAATCGCTCCCGCCACAGGGCTTGGTCGGCCACGGAAAGTGCTCCAAAAAACACGGGCTCCATGCTGCCCCCGAACGCCCGTTTCAAAACGGCGCCGGCCGAACCGATCGACAGGCCCGCGTCGTCGCCGGGACCGTGACACCAGGAGGTCGGGGCTGAAGGCAGCAAGAGTTCTTCGCCCAGCAGACGCCGCGACAACGCCGGAAGAAAGGACAGCAATGCCGGAGCCTCGACCAATCCCGCACCCAGCGCGTTGGCCACCACCACGTGGCCGGCCCGCGCCGCGTCCACCAGACCCGGCACTCCCAGGAACGAGTCGGGCCGCAGTTCCAGCGGATCACAAAAAGTGTCGTCGGCGCGCCGCAGGATGACATCCACCGGATGCAACCCCTCCAGCGTCTTCAGAAAGACCCGACGGCCGCGCACCGTGAGGTCGCCGCCCTCGACCAGGGGGAAGCCCAGGTAACGGGCCAGATAGGCATGCTCGAAGTAGGTCTCGTTATAGGGACCGGGCGTCAGCAACACCACGTTCGGGGTCCCCGTCGTCCGCGCCGCATCCCGCAGGGAATCGCGCAGTCCTGCAAAGAAACCCGCCAGCCGCGCCACCCGGCATTCCCGGAATTCCTGGGGCAGCACGCGGGACACGATGATGCGGTTTTCCAAAGCATACCCGGCTCCGGACGGCGCCTGGGTGCGGTCCGCCAACACGCACCACCGGCCGTCCGGTCCCCGCGCCAGGTCGACGGCGTGCACATAAAGAAACCTGCCGTTCGCCGGCCGGAGATCGTGACAGGCCCGCAGAAAGCCCGGGTTGGCATGAACCAAGGCCGCCGGCAACAGGCCCTCCCGCAGCAGGGTTTGGGGGCCATACACGTCCGCCAACACCGCGTTCAGCAGGCGGGTCCGCTGGATCAATCCCGTCTCCAGGCGCGCCCATTCCTCGGCCGAAAGGCAGAAGGGCATCAGGTCCAGCGACCAAGGCCGCTCGAACCCCTCATCGCTGCCATAGACATGGTAGGTGACACCATGCTCGCGCAGCAACCGGCGCGCACTGTCCCGACGCCGGGCCAGTCCACCGGCCTCCTGCCGTCCCAGTTGCTCCAATAAAGGCACCCAGGCCCGCCGGATGCGTCCCGACGGATCCCGCAGTTCATCGAAACCCTGCGCGGGTGGGTGATAGCCTTGCAGCCACCCCGCGGCGCTCTTCGCGAATTCGACGGAACCCATGTCCCGAAAAGATTACGGGGAATCCCGGACCCATGGCAACCGCCCCCTCCGGCCAAATCCTGACGATTCATCAGAAGGCCGGGCATTTCACGCAAAGAACGCCAAGCTCGCCAAGGACGGTCAGGAATCCGCATCTGCCCACCACTCATTCACAAGGTGGGTGAAATCCGGGACTCAGGTCACATCGGCAGCCTGCCTCTTTGCGGGCTTGGCGGCCTTTGCGTGAAGGCCTTTTCGAACCGTCACGGCTAATACGGGCTCTCCCCGACAATCCGGAGCGGCGTCGGCAGCGGGTTTTCCATGACGCCGGCCAGTCCGGCAGCCTCGTCCGGGTCGAAATGGCCCGTGATTTGGCCGGCTCCGCCTTCGATCGGGCTCCGGATGACCGGGGCGGAATACAGTTCGCCATCCACCACGATGGCCAGACGGCGCCCCACGTTGGCCCGGGTGAGGGCGGCAAATTTCGCGGCCCCCTCCGGGTCCAACGTGAAGAAAATCTCCGGTTCCCCCGAAGGCGCACGCATCACCGAGGCCCGCATGATGCGTGTCCATTTCATTTCCGACTGCTTGCGGACGACGACCTGCTCGGTCCTCTCCGCCCCACCGGGTCGCTGGGAGGGGAGCCCCAGTAGTTCATAGTCGGGAGGTGCGACGCCATCCCGGGTCAGGGACTCGCTCTCCCCATGGACCAGTCGGAATTCCAGGACGCCCCCCCGGGTGAGCGTCTGGCGCAGGCGGACGGCCTCGTCGGGCTTCAGGACCGGCAACTTGATCAGCAACCGGCCATCCCCGGCCGGCTCGATGGAAAAGCCCATTCCCAAGCGGTCCAATCGCATTCGCAGCGCTTCCCGCACTACCTGCAACGTGTCCTGCGGATCGGGGGCGCCCGCGGGCCGGTTGGTATCCATCGCCACGACATATCCCACGCCGTGACTCGGGGCCCCGGGCGAACAACCGCCAAGACAGAGGACGAGCGACCCGAGAACGGCCCAGACGCTCACCCGACCGGGGTTGTCACGGCAGCGGAGTCTGGGGAACAGTCTCATCATGATGCGTCCGGGATTGGGATCGGGTTGGATCCGATTATATAAGTCCAGCGACTGTTTGCCCGCGCCATCCGCTGTCAAGCCCGCCCCCGGGGCGCTGAAACAATGTGCACAGATTCTGGCCGAACACTGCCAGACAGCCGTTCCGGCGCGCCCTCACCAACGCGGATTGACCATCGGCGCGGTGGCGTCCAGTTGGGTGCAGCAACCCCAATAGATCCGCTCCACGGTCTTGGACCGGCGCGCTTGGCTCAGGATATCCGAAAGGGGAACCATGTCGCCCGGATCGATCGTGATCACCTTGTTGGGGGCGCCATTGGTGCAGACCTCGAAGACGCCCGTGGGAAAGGTCGTGTCCCCCCGGGTCCGGTAGTCCGGGACGATCGAACCGGCCGTCTTGGACTTGTGCCTCCGGCGGTAAGCCCCCAACTCGCCCCCGTGCATGCCCCGCGTCAGGGCGTCCCAAAAGTCCCACCCCAGATCCATGCCCATGATTGCGTTCTGGTGGGTGAACATCACCAGTTCGAGGCCCAGCGGGATCATCGTCACCCCGTACTCGAACTTCTCCGTCGGTGCAAACACCCGGCGGATGCGGCTCGTCTTCTTCTCTCCCCATCCATGTGCGGCAACAATCCAGTTGGGCATATCAGTGATCGCATTCCGGTCGGTGAGCAGCTCCGGCGTGGTGGGTCCGGCGCCGCCTCTAAACCTGTGGACGTTGGCTATCAAGCCCGCGAAACCGTGTCAAGACGGCGCCCACAGTTGGCCGCTTGGTCGTGATTCTTTTTGAAGAAGGCATTTTCGGACCCTTGGCACCCTTTGTTGTTCCGGCTTCCGACGGGCTTTCCACCCGCCGCCGGAAAATGGCCCCGTTCATCCGCCCGTCAGGTCCCGCACCTTGTCCCACGCCTGTTCCAATCGCGCGGCCGAAACCGGCACCGACGTCCCCAGTTCCTGCGCGAACAACGAAACCTTATATTCCTCAACCCACCACCGGTATTCCCCGATCTGGGCCCGGTCCGCCGCCGTCCGTGGCGGCTTCTCCCGCAGCTTGCGCAACCGTTCCAAGTGCGGGGCCAGCAACCGCACCCGCTCGGCTTCCTTGGGCGGGTTCAGGGTCGCCCTTTCGGCCCGCAATTGCAGTGCCTTGAGGTAGCGCGGCAGATGCATCATCCGCTCGAAGGGCGTCTGCGTCAGGAAATCCGGTGGGACCAAGGCCGCCAGTTCCTCCGCAAACACACCGGCCGGTCGAACCGCCGATGCGACCGCCGCCACCACCGGTTGGCCCAGGTGCCGGAGGTCGGTGAGAGTCAATGACCGAGGCTTGGATCCGGCCGGAACCGCGGGCGTGCCCACCCGCGCCAACACCTGCTGCCGCGCCTGCAACACGGCTGTGATCCGGTCCACCAAGGGCAGCGTGACTCCCGGCAACCGCGCCCGGGTCGCCCCCACCGCCGCCTCGAAATGCGCCACGGTCAGCACCGGCAAGGGCACCGATGGCAACACCTGCCGTCGCAGATGGGCGAATGCGGTCTCCTGCAGTTCATCCGCGGTCAGCAACCCCGCGTGCAACGGCCCCAGTTTCGCCAGCACCCGCAGATCCTTCTGCACCCAGCCCAGATCCTTTTGCAGGGCCAATTCCAAAAGCCGGCCCACGCCTTCGATGCTGCTGCGCCGTGCCGGTTCCATGGCCCGGAACAACCGCACGTTCACTTTGCCGGCCTCGACCTCAAGACCCGGCCAACCGTACACCGGAAGCCCGGCCTCTTCCGCCACCGTCAACCGCTCAGGCAAATCCCCGAACGACCAGGCCGTGAGCCCGAACCGTTCCCATTGGCGCGTCGCCCGGAACCAGGCCGGATGTTCCCCACGCGGTTCCACCTTGGGGGTCGGCAACGCCGCCTTCAGGCTGCCCAGATCCCGACCCGCTCCGAGTGATTTCCGGTCGTTCCCGATGATCTCCACCCGCGTCCGCAAATGTGCCGGCACCTCCTCCGGCGCCCAGGTCTCCACCGGCACGTCCACGCCGAAGTGTTCGCGCACGAACCGTGACAGATCCCGCAGGAAGGAGGGACCCGAGGGTTGGAAGTCGCGCACCACCTCGATCACCCGGGGCGGAAAAGGCATGAGATCGCGCCGCAAGGCCTTGGGCAGGCTGCGCAGCAACCCCTCGATCTTGGCCGCCCGCAGTCCCGGCACCGCCCACTCCAATGCCGAAGCCGAAGCCGCCTCCGCCAAGGCCACGGGCAACCGCACCGTCACCCCGTCATGCTCTTCACCCGGGGCATAGGCATAAGCCAGGGCCACCGGTTGGCCACCGATCTGCACCACATCGGGAAAGGCCAGGTTGTCATAATCCAGTTCCAACCCACCCACGAGATCCTTGACACTCGCACATAAGAACTGCGCATCGGCCTTGTCCCTCAACACCCGGTCCAGGTCGTGCACCGATGACACATTCTCCAGGTGCCGCGCATAATGCTCGAAACAGGCTTGGTCCAGGTCCACCAGTCCATGCCGTCGCACCCGGGTCTGCCAGTCCTCCACTTTTTCGCGGGCCATCCGGTTCTCCCGGAGAAACGGGTACCGCGCCTCCGCACGGCTGCCTCCGGACGGAACCGCCTGCAACAGTTCACGGCTCGTCGGACGCTCCCGGCCCGACTTCGGATCGTTCCGTTCCTCCTCGTCCCCGGCCTCCGGCAGCAAGTGATCCTCCACCAATGCCGACCGGATGAAAATGGCGGTGGCGTCCTTCGGGTTGAAGTTTCCATAGGCCACCCGTCGGCGCTGCACCTCCATCCCATGCAAGGTGATGATCTCATCGACCAACACCCGCCCCGACGTGACGCTCCAGTGTGGGTTCTGCAGGGTCGTCACGCACAGGTGCGGCGCCAATTGGACGATCCACACCGGATCGATCCCCGCCAGCGTCCGCACGAAGACCTGCGATGTCTCGACGATTTCACCGGCGACAATCCAGGCCGGTTGACGCGGCTTTTCCCGCGCGGCGGCATCCCCCCGTTCCGGACCCGCACCGGGACGCTGCTTCTCGGCCCGGTCATGCAGCGATGAACCGGGAAACACCTGCACCAACCGGTTGCCGGCCGTGCAATAGACATTGCGCTCCTTGCGAAATGCCACATGGCCCAGCAACCCGCTCAGGATCGAACGATGGATCGCCTCATACCCCGCGTCGCCCTCCACCGTGTGGACCGGCCCGAGATCCCCCAGCGCATCGGACAATTGGGAATGCAGGTCCTGCCATTCCCGCATCCGGGTATAGGAAAGGAAGTGGGCCTTGCAGAATTTCCGGCGCTGGCCCTGGGTCCGCAACCGCTCCCATTCATCATGCACCGCGTCCCACAACCGCAGGAGCGTGAGATAATCCGAATGCGGATCCACGAACCGTCGGTGCGCCGTCTCCGCCGCCACCCGCTGATCCGAGGGTCGCTCCCGCGGATCCTGCACACTCAGTCCCGCCGCAATGACCAACAGTTCGGCCGCCGCGTGCTGCTTTTTCGATTCGATCAGCATCCGGCCCAGTGTCGGGTCGATCGGAAGCCGGGCCACACGGTGGAGGGCGACGCGGGGTATGAGGCGATCCATCGTTCGATCCTGAGCGGGTTGCTGGGCCATGTGGCATTTCGCAA
>JANYCC010000080.1 GCA_025360495.1 Verrucomicrobiota bacterium
ACCGCCTGCCGCTGATCGGTTCGGGGTTCGAAGATCGGAGATCGGAGATCGGAGGTCGGAGGTCGGAGATCGGAGGTCGGAGGTCGGAGGTCGGGGGGTGAGGGGGGAAGGGGGAGATCGGGACCACTGACTTCTGATTACCGACCTCTGACCCCTGATTACTGACCCCTGACTCCTGACCGAGCGGGGTTCAGCCTTGCCCGAACAGACACCGTCCACCACGATCAACGGCATTCACAACTCGAGGCCGGCGTCGCCGGCGGGTTGGAAGCGGCAATGGCAAGGTGGCGGAATCGGATTTCCTGTGCGTCGGAATGAACTCTCCCCTCCTTTCCAAGCAGGCGATCCGGCGCATCAACATTCCCGGCGACCGGTCTCCCCGCCGGGTTCCCGGGTCAGGTGAATCCTCCTCAACTTCAAACGACAAACGAGATGAACTACCTAGCTTCGATCACTGATTTCTTCAAAAGCCCGAAGTGGATGCAGAATCTGATCCTTGCCGGACTCTGCGCCTTCATACCCATCGTCGGACCGATGGTCGTTCTGGGTTGGCTCATCACAGGATTCTGGTGCCGTCCCAACGCCGGATCCGAGGCTTTTCCGGACTTTGATTTCAGCAATTTCGCCAAATGGCTCGAGCGCGGGCTCTGGCCCATGCTGGTGGCCTTGGTTACGAGCCTGGTGATGTATCTCGTTTTCCTGATCCCGATGTTCCTCCTGATGGCGCTGGTCGGAGCCGGATTCAGTTCCGGACGCGGTGGCGGCGGGCTGG
The DNA here is from genome assembly GCA_025360495.1 of Verrucomicrobiota bacterium. Classification (GTDB taxonomy): domain Bacteria; phylum Verrucomicrobiota; class Verrucomicrobiia; order Limisphaerales; family UBA9464; genus UBA6176. The sequence goes on from JANYCC010000080.1 coordinate 773, forward strand.
CGGGCGGAGTTGGGATCCTCCTCATCATTGCCGCGGAATTCCTGATGATGCTGGTCATGCGACCGCTGATGCTCCGGGCGACGCTGACGCAGGATTTCGCCCGGTCCTTTGACGTGTCCTACCTCCGGCAATTCGTGTCCCTCATGTGGGTCGAATTGGTGGTGAGCAGCATTTTCCTGTGGTTTGCCAGCATCTTTCTCACGATGGCCGGCATGCTCGCATTGTGTGTGGGCATGTTCCTGGTGCCGGGCCTGATCTATTTCTCGATGGCCCACTTGGACCGCCAGCTTTACCGCCTTTATCTGAGCCGCGGCGGCACCCCCGTCCCATTGAGTCCCAAGTTGGGCGAAGTCCTGCCCCCGATGCCGGCCGCAACCTAAGGTCGGGTCAACACGCCCCCCATGCCTGCATCCCTGCCCACGACCGTCCTTTTCCAGGAGGTCCGTCCGGGTTTCCATGGCCCCTTGCGTTCCCGCGCGCAATCCGCAGTCCTGGCATTCCTGGTCTTACTGCTGGATCCGATCGGAAACCTGGCCGCCACGTTTGATCTGCCCTTCATGGCGGCCAACCATTCCGGGTTGGACCCTGATTTCGCCAATTCACCCGCACTGACCAAGAACCAAAGGGTGCTGCAATTTGTCGTGCCGTCCGATTTCCGGGTGGATTCCTCGTCCCAAAATGATTATTCGCCGGATGGGGTTTTCAATGGGCTCTCGATGGGTTGGCCCGCCGATCGGGACACCACTTTGACCCGGCCGGTGCCGGGCAAGCCAAATGCGACGGTGACCGGGAGTGTGCTGGCGGACTCCACAGTCTCTGTCAGCGTCCTCTCCAACGAGGGAAAAACACTTTCAGAAGCGGTGGCGGACTCCTTCCTGGGACTGCCACCCTTGGGCGGACCGATCGTCGACGTGGAGGTCAACTTCGTCATTCAAGGGGGTGCAATGGCGGGCCGGACGATGCGGTTGAAGGGGAAAATGGGATCGGGATTGCAGACGCGTGCCAGCACCCGCCCCACCGCAGGCATCACCGACGCCCAATTGACACTGGCATTGGATTGGGGCCGGGACATCCACGGTGAGTCCCAGAAGGTGCTGATCCAGTTCCAGGGCGGGGCGGGCGTGTTCACGGAGGATAACACGGTGCTCCCCCTGAGCGAGGTGGCGTCTAGCCTCCTGGGTGTGCCGAGCACGTTTGCCTATGTGCAAGGCATCCTCGGCAGCTATCAAAGCCAGTTGGCCTCACAATCCCTGCGTTTGATGGGTGCCGTCCCGGAACTCCTCGTGCTCTATGATTACTCCGTGACCCACACGGTCTCCCCGGAATCGACCATCGCCGCCGCGGTGTTCCCCGACAACAACGACTCTTTGAAGGCTTACCACCGATACATCAACCAATACGATTCCGGCACCGACGACGGTTTGCCCTCCCGGTACGGGAAACCGGGCGGCAACGCCTGCGGCCCGACGGCACTGCGGATGGCATTGAGCACGCGCGGACTTCGCCACACGGCCACCACGGTCTATGGCAACACGATGGAAAAGGGCCTGGAGGTGGCAGAGGATGAGACCAACGCGTTCCATTGGAATCGCGCCCAGGACTGGCTCAATGGCAACACCCACACCTTTCCCCGATTCGGCCCGGCCTCCGGTCTGCCCATCGGCACCCGGGCCTACTATCTCCCGGGGACAAACGCGTCCCAGGTGGCGGCCGCCTGGGCACGCATTGACGGATTGTTGACAGCCCAAGACCACCAACCCGTCCTGTTGCGGACCGACCTCACGACCGGATCAGGACGCGGGAACGGGCACGTGATCCTGCTCCTCGGAAAGGGACACAGCGACACGGTCCGGGATGCCTATGGCCTCTCGGGTGAATACTATGTCGTCGGGGACCCCGCCGGGCATTTCTTCGCGAATGACCAGGGAAACCATTATGGCCGGATCACCAACCTGATGTCCGAGTGCGTGGGCATCAATTACGGCGGTTGGTTCGGGATTTATCCCTTTGAACTTCTCCGGGACAGCATTCGGAACCTTGCCACCGGGTCGGACGTGATCAAAGGCCTGACCCTCGGAGTCCCCTTCCCGGTCCTGCGTGTGGACATCCGTTCCCCCGCGGCCGTGGTGGTGACCGATCCGTTGGGCCGCAAGACCGGAAATAAGATGAGCGGGGAGATCCTGGGGGAGATTCCTGATTCCTGGTTCGCGTTTGCCTCCGGCGACGAGGAGTACGGGGCGAGTTTCACCGACCCGGATGGAATCAAGACCGTCCTGATCAATAACCCGGTGAAAGGCCTGTACCTGGTCGAACTGACCGGGACGGGAAACGGTTCTTTTGTGTTGGATTGGGGCGTATTCGGCGGACTTGAAACACCCATTTTCAAGTCGATCGACGCCACCATCTTCTCCGGGCAACAACGCTCCTACACGTTCACCTTGGGGGGCGGGGCACCCGGTTTGCCGACCGCCACGCTGGCCAGCCTTTCCGGGAACGCGATCGGGGCCAATCCCAGTGCGGGTCTGGCCTTGTCCGGCAGCATCCTTTATGGCACGGCGACCCAGGGTGGTGGCGCAGGCAACGGCACCGTGTTTTCGGTCGGTACCGACGGGGCGCCACCGACCCTGCTGCATGGGTTTTCGGCGGACGTGGATGGCGCCAACAGCGACGGGAGGAATCCCTACGGGGGTTTGTTCCAGGACGGCGACACGCTCTATGGGACAACCTTGGCAGGCGGCGACTCCGGCAACGGCACCGTGTTCTCAATCCGGGTCGACGGGACTGGATTCAAGACTCTCCATGAATTCTCGGCCCTGCCGGAAGGGACCAACGAGGACGGGGCGAACCCATTCGGCGGACTGATCCTCCTGGGGAACACCCTTTATGGGACGACCTTCGGGGGTGGCCCATCGGGCAGCGGCACCGTGTTCGCCGTCAACACCAATGGAACGGCCTTCCGGAGCGTCCATGGTTTCGGCGCGACTTCGGAAATCTCGCCGTTCACCAACAGCGGGGGGGCCAACCCTGCCGCGGGCCTGACCAGGGCGGGAAACACCTTGTACGGCACGTCGTATGCCGGGGGCCCTTTGGGTCACGGCACGGTGTTTGCCGTGAACCCGGATGGCACGGGATTCCGTATCATACATGGCTTCGGTGACGAGGGGGCGAATCCGTCGGCAGCACTGCTCCTCGCGGACAACATCCTGTATGGGACAGCCGCGACCGGAGGCAACTCCGCCCGCGGAACCGTGTTTGCTGTGAACGTGAACGGCGCTGGATTTGAAACCCTTCACGACTTCACTGGCGAAGGGGCCTATCCCTCCGGCGGATTGATCCTGATCGGAAACACCCTCTATGGCACGGCATCCGGGGGCGGCGGCTCGGGCAATGGAACCTTGTTTGCGATGAGAACCGATGGGACGGGCTTCGCGACCCTGCACGATTTCACGGCCGGGTCGGATTCATTCCCCCCCGCCAACAGTGACGGGGCGAATCCCTCCTGCACTTTGGTCCGATCGGGAAACATGCTTTATGGGACGGCCCCGGCCGGCGGAGTCTCGGGCGTCGGCACGATATTCAGCCTGACCCTCGGGGAAGTGGTGGCCCCCCGCCTGCAGATCAGCACCGCCGCCGACCAGGCGATCCTGACCTGGCCGATCCAAGCCATCGGGTTCGCTTTGCAATCGACCACGAACCTGGCCACACCGGCGGACTGGCGGGCCGTCCTGCCGGTCCCGAGCCCGGTCAACGGTCAGAACACAGTGACGACCCCGCTGTCCGGAACACCCACTTATTACCGGTTAAGCCAATAGATGCCGGACCGGGGTGCATTGGAAAGTGTGATGGCCCGGTCGTGCCACTCTCAGGCTTGCCCGCGCATTCGCGTGGGTTCCCCTTTTCCGCCACGATAATACCGATGCCGGCCACACTCCCGCCATCCGACTGGCGGGCGGCCGGTTCACCCACGCGATGCCGTTCCTCTTATCCCATCATTGCCATTCACCTTATCTTAATGTATGTTGGTTCCCTATGGATCTCACCTCACTCACACTGTCGGACTTCAAGTACATCACCCAGTTGCTGGAGCGGAAGGAATCTCTCCTGGGTGAAATCAGTGACATCGACCGGGAATTGGCAGGGGTCGGTTCGGTCAAGCAGGCTGCGGGAAGGCCCCGGAAGGCTGCCAAGGCGGGCAAGCCTGAGAAGGTTGCCAGAGTTGCGAAGGCCGGGAAGGGCAAGCGGATGAAGCGGGGCCAGATGAAGGAGAACATCATCTCCCTCCTCAAGGCGGCAGGGAAGGAAGGCCTCTCGGTCCGGGAGATTGCCGGCACCCTGAAGGTCAACCCGGCCAACGTCCATGTGTGGTTCGGCAGCACCGGGAAGAAAGTGTCTGAGATCCGGAAGGAAAAGGGTCGCCGGGTCTGGGTCGGTTGATCATTCGCTGTTGCCGCAACCTTCCGGTGATCCCCCGGGCCAGGTTCACCCGGGGGGATTCCGCCGCGGGCATTTCACGCGAAGCTGCAAAGCCGCGAAGGGACAGACAGAAGGGTTTTCGGAAGAGTTGGCGGCGTCATCGGGGCTCACCAAAAAGTGATCGGTCCGGGTGGGATCATTTTCGACTTTCTTCGCGACTCTGCGCCTTTGCGTGAGCCTGATCCAAGTTCCCCGGCGTTCAGCGTAGTTCCAACTTCAATTGGTAGCGCTGGAATGTGGCTCCCTCCGCCTGCGCCAGGCGGGCCAGGTCCTTGTTATAATCTGATTTGGCCTGGATCGCCTGCGACTCCGCCATCGTCAGGTCCCTCTGGCGCAGCAACACCAGATAACTGGTGCTCTTCCCGCTCTCCAGTTTCTTCTGCTCGGCCAATAACACCGAGTCAGAATACTGCCGGAACGTCTCGGTCGCCTGCACCCGCTCCAAGGCGGTCTTGGTCGTGCTGATCGCATTGTCGATATCCACCATGGCGCCCTGCTCCAGTTGTTTGTAGCGGAGCAACAATTGTTCGTTGCGCAGCTTTGCCGATTGATGGTTGTTGCGCGCCACCTTGTTGGAAAAAGGGATCGTCAGCCGGATGCCCCCGCTGAAACCCGGGTTTCGTTGCACCGCGATGTCATCCAAGGAGGGCGTCAGGGTCGTGTCCTGGCCGCCATAGCCATAGGAACCATTGAGGTCCAGTTGCGGAAACATCTGGTTCCGTGTGAAGCGCAGTTGGATCTTCTGCTTCTCCAAATCCAACCGCGCCCGGAGCAGGTCCGGTCGCAGCGTCATCCCCTTGTGCCAACTGTCCAAGCGGCTGAAGGTCTCCGGAATCGCGCCCAACTTCGCGGTCGGCACCCATTCCGTGTCGGCCACGGCGGCGAAATCATCCGTGACCAACCGCTTGAGCGTGTTCTCCGCGACCGCCTGCTGCTGCTGTGCGGTCAGGAGGTCGGACCTGCTCCGCGCCACCTGGGCGAGCGCGTCCTCGAGATCCAAGGGTGACATCTGGCCGACCTCGACCCCTTTCCGGTTCTGCGCCTCCAATTGTTGGGCGAGTTCCAGCGCCTTCTGTTGCACCCG
>JANYCC010000141.1 GCA_025360495.1 Verrucomicrobiota bacterium
CCTGGCGGCTGACGAAAAGTTCGCCACGCATGACGCCTTGCAGTGCCTGCAGCACGGTTTCGGTCGCCTCCGACTTCATGATGTATCCCCTTGCCCCCGACTGAAGGGCCCGATGGGCATAGACGGATTCGTCCCGTTGCGAGAGGACCACGAACCGGGTGTTGGGATACGCCGCGGAGAGTTCGGCCGTGAGATCCAAGCCATCCCCGTCACCCAATGCCAGATCCATGAGGACGACCTGGGGCTTGAGCTCCCCAATCGCACGCCGGGCGGTGGCGCAGGAATCGGCCTGCCCGCAGCACTTGATCCCCGCTTGTTGATTGAGCCATTGAACCAGCCCGATCCGGAAAAACGTGTGATCATCCACGATCAACACCCGCACGTCTTTCACGGGGATCCGCCCCCGGTCCCCTGACCCGCCCCGGAGCAGTCCATCAGCCGCAGCGGAACCCGGCAGACGACCCGCGTCCCACTGCGATCTCCGATCGAAATGCTCAGGGTCCCACCGATCCGTTCGGCCCGCTGTTTCATGATGCGCAAACCCAATCCGCGCGCCGGGGTGGACTGGGCCGGCGCCCAAGGGCTGCCGTCATTCTCAATGATCAGGACCAGACAGTCTCCCCCGACGCCCACCGTGATCCTCACCGGATCGGCCTGCGCATGGCGGACGGCGTTCCAGACGGCTTCCTGGGCGATCCGGGAGAGTTGCACAGCGTGTTCGGTGCTGAGCCGGGGCAGGTTCGGTTCGGCCTGGAGGCTGCAGGTGATCCCGAACGTGTTTTCCGCATCGGCACCGACCCGGGAAAGGGCTGCCAGAAGATCGGGATCCACGGGTTCCACCGGCATCCGCCGGCTCGCCAGAAGACGAACCTTGTCGATGCCGCCATTGATCCTGTGGACCAAAGCCTGGGCCTCGGATGACTCGGGTGCGTTCCGGCGCGCGAGTTTTTCGGCAACGATTTTCGCCCGGAACGCCACGCCCCCGAGATAGGCACCGAGGTCGTCGTGCAGTTCGTTGGCCAGGCATTCCTGTTCCCGCAGGTGAAGTTCGGCCATTTCCCCTTGGATGTCCTTCCGAAGGGTCGCGTCGGGCTCGGCTTTGGGGTTTTTCGGGAGTTCCCGGGCGAGAACGTGGAGTCGGGTCGTGAGATGACTGACCCGGGCGACGAGATCGGTGAACAGGAGGAAAAAACCAAGATGGAGCAACCCATTCCCGTACGGGATGAACGGATGGGTGGATTCCCGTCCCCCGAGACGATCAACCGCGAACCACGTCGCGGCGCCCATGACTGAGAGTGCGGTGCGACCCTTCCACCCGGCGCGCCAGGCACCCAAACCCATGGGGAGAACGTATAAAAAGGACAGCGAAACCTCCCGACTGGTGATCCAATCGAGCATGCCTATGAAGCCGATTCCACCGAACGCAGCCCACATCGCCCGGGCGACAGCCGGGCCGGAGTCCGTGACTTCGCCGCCGATCGGGAGCGTTGCACGGGCGAGGGATTCCAAGAGGTGCCTGACCCCGGCGAGCCACAACGGGAGCCGATGGCCCGGCCCGGATGGGCGTGGGCGAGCGGCGGGCATTCCAGAAGCAGGATTCATCACCTCTGCGGCGCGAGCGGTTGACTCGGGCAAGACGATCTTCCCGGCTGGGAGCACAACACATGCCTTGCGAGCGCACCGGGGCTTGCGGGGAGGATGGGCACTCCGTGATTTCGGATCACATCTGCCGCGCAAGAGGCTTGCGATCAGAACGATGCGTAATATGCACGGGGCCGGAGAAGGTGCGGGAATAGTGCGATGGCGCCCGGTTCAATCGGGTCCTTGAGTGCCGGAAAAGTGTAAAGCTGTAAGGGGTGTCGACGGTCGACCGAGAAGTTTCCCGAGGGTCTGGAAACCGGTTGACACTGACCGCCCGGCTTCAAAGAGTGACCCGCAGTAAAAAACCAAACACTTGTCTTTATGGCGGTACACGTTGATCAGATCGGCAAGTACAACAAACAACTCGTGCTCGACCTCAAGGCCGGCAATGGCGAGTCGTCCGGCGTGTCGATCACCGAGTGGAGGCATCCGCAGGCTTACAATTACGATCTCTCCTACGGGGTGATGGCCTGCGGCAACAATTCCAAGCGCCTTCAGGGAAGGTTCGTCGGCATCAAATACTATTGTGCCGACAAGAGCTTCGAATGGGACATGTCCAAGCGGATCGTTCACATCTACGATCAGGACAACAAGGCGGCGACCCAGCAGTTCTATCGCCTGATCCACACGTCGGGCTCTCCGGGATTGACCGACAATTCCTACAGCAATTGTGATCTGATCACGAATATCCCCTGAATTGTCGGAATTAACCTTGTGTTTGCCTCCGGGTCCTATTTAACCGGGGGGAGTCACCGAATTTCCCAATCACGCACCATGAGACCCCATCGCGGAACCACGATCCTTGTCCTTGGCATCCTCAGTCTGGTCTGTTGTGGCTTTATCACCGGGATTCCAGCCTGGATCATGGGCAGCAGCGATCTGAAGGCGATGGCCGCGGGCGAGATGGATCCGTCCGGGGAGGGTCAGACGAAGGCCGGAAAGATCTGCGGCATCATCGGCGTGGTGCTGACGGTGGTTGGCATCGTGGTGCAGGTGATCCTGCTGGCAACCGGGGCGGCGGTCGGAATGCGGGGACGCTGAACCGCCGGTCGCCGTGCGACCCGGACGGGATTCCCCGGACACCTTGGGATGTTTCCCCCGTCCGGCGTCCCGGGCTTGTCACCCCATGAATCGCCGTCGTTTTCTCAGCCTGGCCGGCACCGCCCTCGCGGCGGCCGGTTGTCAGTCTGCGTCCCAGTCTCCATCCCGGACCCCATCCGAGCTCACCGCAACCGGGTCACGCCGGGTGCGGGTCACCCCCGGACCCCATCACGGTTGGGCGGACGCGCTCCGCTTGGATAACGGCATCGTGGAAGTGGCCGTGGCTCCGTCGCTGGGCCGGGTGATGCAATTCGGTTTCATTGGGTCGGAAGGGGTGTTTTGGGAGAACCCGGCGCTCACCGGTCGGCCGATGCCGGAGGATCCGTGGAGCGCGGCGATGGGCAGTTTCGGCGGGGACAAGACGTGGCCCGCGCCGCAAGGGTTGTGGAATTGGCCGCCTCCCGATGTCTTCGACCGAACGGCCTTGGAGGCGCGGACCGAAGGCGGCGACACGGTGGTGCTGACCTCGGCGGTGAGCGCCCGATTCGGTATCCGCACCGAACGCCGGATCACCCTCGATCCCCAGGCCGCGGTGCTGCGGATCCGGACGACCTATACAAAGGTCCAGGGTCCGCCCACCGAGTGCGCCGTGTGGATCATCACCCAGTTGCGGGATCCCGAACGCGTGTTCCTGCCGATCCCCAAAGGTTCGCGGTTCGCATCGGGTTGGTCGGAACAATGGAAGATGCCCTCGAACCTGGTGACGGTCCGCGACGGATTGGTGTCGGTGCGACGGGAGACCAAGGGTTCCTACAAGGTGGGCAACGACGGCACTTCCCTGTTGTGGATGGGTGCGACGGAGGCATTGCGGATCGACGTGGAGCGGGTTGCCGGGGCGGCGTATCCCGACGAAGGCTGTTCGGTGGAGGCCTATACGAACCCGGATCCGGTCCCGTACGTGGAACTGGAGACCCTGGCGCCGTTGCGGAAATTGGAAGCCGGGCAATCGATGACGGCGACCAATGTTTATCGGTTGTTCCGTCGCACCGGTGGCGACGTGTGGGCGGAGGCGCGGACGCTGTTGGCGGGGCGGTGAGATTGGGGTTCAGGGTACGGAGTCCCGGCTTCAGCCGGTGGCGCGTCCTTCTCGAACGGCGCGTCCCTTTTCATACAACGTCGTCGTGTGTGCGGACACCGGGCCGGCTAAAGCCCGGGACTCCGAACTCCGATCTCCGATCTCCGATCCCCGCCTAATGGTTGAAGACAAATTCGGCGGAATTCAGCAACGCCCACAGGATGTCCTCGGTGGCGGATTCGCGCGTGGCGTCGGGCAACCGGAAGGCGGCGGTGGCGGTCTCCAATTCGTCGGGGACGGGTTCGCGCCCCAAGGCCGCGAGATATAATTCGGTGACGATTTCCCCGGGCGTCTTCCCACCGCCGGCAAGTTGACGGGCGCGACCGGCCGGATCGGTGAGCTTCTTCTGCAGGGCCTTCGAATTCATCAGGTGCAGCGATTGCACCACGCTCATCTGTCGGTCGCGGTCGCACGGCGGGTCGCTGCTGGGGTTCGGCCGGCTGAAGGCGTCCAGGAATTGGGAATCGGTCTTGTAGGTCCAGGCGTTGATGGCCCGCGAACCGGGGGGCATGCCGCGAAAGGATTCGGGGACGCCGGTGACGTCGCACACCGCATCGAGCAGGACCTCGGCGCGGAGTCGGCGGCGATAGGCCCGGGAGAAATTCCGGGTATCCCCAAGGTTGGTGTCATTGGGTTGACCGCCGAGTTGATAGAGTGCGGAGCCGGTGATCGTGCGCACCAACTGCTTCAGGTCATAACCCTGCGCGGCGAAATCGCGGGCCAGGACGTCGAGCAGGGGCGGGTTGACGCACGGGTTGGAGATCCGGAAATCGTCGACCGGATCCACCAGTCCGCGGCCGAAGAACGCCGCCCAGACGCGGTTCACCGCGGCCTTGGCGAAAAACGGGTTGTCCGGTGCGGTGAGCCAGTCGGCCAGGGCCCGGCGCGGGTCCGTGCCGGGCGGCGGCGGGGAGTCGGGTCCGTCCGGGGCGCGGGGTGCCATGACGATCTTGGTGACCGGGTGTTTCACGGTGCCGCCCGGGGCGAAGAAGAAGGTCTCGGTCCCGGCGGAGATCGGTGGCGAAAGCCCGGCGCCGCGCTGCCGGACGGGCCCGAAATAGGCCGCGAACTGGTAGAAATCGTCCTGGCTCCAATGTTCGTTCGGATGATGGTGGCACTTGGCGCATTCCATCCGCGTGCCGAGGAACAACTGGCTGAACAGCGTCGTGAGCTCGGCCGGTTCGCGGCGGTCGCGGTAGATCACGGCGGGTCCGTCGCGGTGATTGTTACCCTCGGTCAGGAGGATCTCCCGGACGAACCGGTCATAGGGCCAGTTTTCGCGGAAGGCGGTGCGCAACCACTCGTCCAGGATCAGCACGCTCTTCACCCCCACACGGTCCGGGTTCGGACGGAGCAGGTCGGCCCATTGGTTGGCCCAATACTCCGGGAACTCGGGTCGCGCGAGCAACCGTTCGACCACGGTCGCCCGCGCCGCCTTCCGGTCCTGCGCAGCTTCCACGGTGAACTCCCGCACCTCCGCGGGCGTGGGCAGCACCCCCGCCACATCCAGGCAGGCGCGCCGCAGGAATTGCGCGTCGGAGGCCGGTTCGGACGGGTAAAGTCCCAGCCCCTGGAAGTGGGTCCAGGCCAGGTCATCGATATAATTATATCTCGGGAGCCCGGCATAGCGTTCGGCCGGGAGAAGGTGACGGGCGGGGACCGTGATGCGTGCGGAGGCGACGAGTCCCAGGTAACGGGCCACGACGGCGCCCTCCCCGGTGTGCCGGCCCGCAGTGACCCGGCCGTCATCGTCCACCTGCGCGACCTCCTTGTCGCTCGAGGTGAAGGAGGCCAGCGGGGTCACATCGCGCACGGAACCGTCGGTGAAATGGGCCCGCACGAGCAACCGTTGGGTGCCGCCCTGCGGGTAGCGGCGTTCGGCGGGAAACACGCTGAGCCGGGCCAGTGCGGGTTCATTGGTCGCGACATAAGGCAGGCCCGCGCGGATCCACCGGGCCAGCAACCGGTGCGGCTCCGATCCCGGTTCAAAACGCCGGCCCCCTTCGTGCGGCACCCGTTGCAGCGGCTTCAGGATGAGCAGGCTCTCGTCCGGCGCCGACGGGAAGATGCGCCGGCCCCGAACATCCTTCGCAATCTTCGCATAATCCGAGGCCGGATCGTACGAGAAGACCGAGAGCTTGAACCCGTTCTGGCCTTCGGGTTTGGCATGGCACGCGCCCGCGGAACAACCGGCCCGCGCCAATACCGGCAGGACATCGCGCACGAAACTCGCCGGGCCCGGTTCGAGCTCCGCGCCCGTCCCCGCGATCCGGACCGGGATCTCAATCTTTTGCCGGCCCACGGTCGCGCGGAGGATCCCGGAACCCGGGGCGATCGCGGTGACGAGTCCCCGGTCATCGAGTGCGAACGCGGCCGGAGTCACCACACTCCATTCGGCGGCGTCGGTCGCATCCACTTCGAAGCCGTCGGACAGAAGTGCGGTGATGCGGACGCCGTGTCGCGGGGCGTCGGCCGACAGTTCGAGTCGGGTCGGTTCGGCGGTGAGCGAGACGACTCGGGATCCGGAGGGCAACGGGTGCACCGGGGCGCGACGACGGGTCGGGTGCCCGGCGGGCGCGGGGTTTTCCGCGGCGATCGGGGCGGTCGTTGGAACGGGGGCCGGGGCCGGAATCCGCAGAATCTCGTGCCCCTCCTGATTCCATAGGACCACCAAGCCCTCGTGGGTGCCGGCGCAGATCACATGCCCATCGGCCGAAACGTCGAGGCTGAGTACGACATCCGGCAGCGAACCGAGGGTGCGTTCATCGGCGGTGGCGGAGCTTTGTTCGCCGGAATGCGGGCGGAGGTTTGAGTAGCGGAGGACGGAACCGGTGGCGGAGGCGGCGAAGATGGAATCGCCCGACCCGGGCCAGCGGACGGCGGTCATGGCGCCGGTGGGTTCCCCGAGGCGGATGAGGTGTTCATGGGTGGCGACGTCCCAAACCTTGAGTTCGCGGTCGGCCCCGGCGCTGGCGACCTGGGTGGCATTGGTGTTGAAGGCGACCCCGATCACCTGGGCGGTGTGGCCTTCCAAGGTGGCGATTTCCTTACGGGTGGCGAGATCCCAAACCTTGATGAGTCGATCGGCTCCGCCCGTGACGAGGCGCTTCCCGTCCCGGCTGAAATCGAGGCTGAGGATGGCGTCGGCATGGGCGCTCCAAGCGGGCGGCGACGGTTCCGAACCCAGCGCCAGCAGGACGATGCGCCCCGATCGTCCCGGACGACTGACCCCGACCGCGAGCCATTGTCCGTCGGGCGAACACGCCAACCCTTGGATGCGTCCCTGAAGGGCGTTGGTCCATTCACGAACCGGTTCGAGAGTGAGACCGTCACGGAGGGTGACGCGACCGTAGGCGGCGGAGGCGAGTT
>JANYCC010000147.1 GCA_025360495.1 Verrucomicrobiota bacterium
TCGATGACGACATTCTCATACCCCTGGCCGATGATTTCATTGGGGTTGATGACATTATGTAAGAGCGCGTCCAGGGAGCTGCGTCCGACGCCGGTGAGGTCGGGACCGACGTCCGCGCCTTCGCCATGGAATTTATGGCAGATGAGGCAGGATTTGCGGGCCTGCTCGCGTCCGGCATTGAGATCGACCGGGCCGGTGGCGACGACTTTGCGTTTCTCGGCGATGAGCTGGAGTTTGTCGGCACCGGAAGCCTTGAAGCGGCCGAAGAGCTGGACGGCCTTGTCGCGTTCGCCATCGGATTTCGCCGTGAGCAAGGTGCGGATGACCGTGGGGGGGAGGTCGCCGCGTTTGACGGAGCCCTTCTCGATCGCGGCAAAGAGCGGGCGGCGCCATTGCCAGCGGGTGGTGCAGAGTTCGGCGACGGCGCGACGGACGGCAGGCGTCTGGGTCTCCCATGCGGCGAGCAGGAGGCCGCCGGTGTCGTCGGAGCCGATTTCCCCGAGGGCGCGGACGGCTTCGACTTTCAACGGGTCGGCGGCCGGGGCGGCGACGAGGGCGAGCAGGGTGCGTCGGGCTTCCTCGGTGCGGCTGGCCCGGGCCGACTTGATGGCGGCGATGCGGTCGGGTTCGGAAGCTTTCGGATCGGCAATGCGGGCCAGCGAGGCGTTAAGCGCGGCGGCATCCCCCCACAGCGTGCCGAGTTGCTGGGCGCGGCTGACGACGTCCTTGTCGGGGTTCTTGAGAAGTCGCGCGAGCAGGGTTTCGGTGGGAGCACCCGGGACGAGAGCGTGACCCCGCTGACCTTCGAGCAATCCGTCGAGCACCGGGATCAGGAGGCCGGATTGGTCGGGAAGGGCGGCGAGGAGTTCGAGGGATTTGTCGAGGAGCCAGGGTTTCCCCTCGTCGAGGAAACGGCGGACGGTCTTCCGTGCGAGTTGGCCGGACAGGGGAAGGAATCGTTCACCGTTTTGTTCGAACCATTCGGCGGTTATGTTGGGGTCGTATAAGGTGGCCGGCTCGATTGCCATCCAGAGGAGGAACGGGAAGTCGCGATCGGTGGTGTTGTGGGTGTGCTCGAACAGGACGCCGAGGACGTCGGTGATGGTCGGGGCGGCGACGGCGGGATCGTGCTGGGATGGCGTGTTGAGGGTGAGCGAACCGCTGGTGAACTGGCGCAGGGCGGTGGCGATGGCGGAGTGGACGACCGGGGAATCGTCGGCCGCGAGGCGTTTGAGGCGGCGGACGGCGGCGTCGGTGATCTGGTTGCGTTCGCCGGTGAAGCGGGCGGACCAGGCGCGGACGGCGACGTTCTCCGAATCGGAGGCTGAATCGAGCACGGCATCGTCGGCGAGACCGGTGCTGAAGAGGGTCCAGAGCGCGGCGAGTTGGGCGTCCTCACCGGGGCCCTGGTTGAGCATCTTTTCGAGCGCGGGCTTCAGCGGGGCGACATCGGGACGGCCATTGAGAACGCGCTGGGCCATGCGACGGTGCCAGACGTTGGGATGGGCGAGAGTTCGGACGAGTTCAGCGGAAGAGGCGTGGGCGAGGTCGAGCCCGGCGGGATGGGACGGGACGGGCTTGCCGGGTTGGTTGCCGGTGTGAACGACGCGCCAGATCCGGCCGCGTTCGCGATCGACGCCGGCGGGGTCGGCGTTGGCGTTCTGGTAGCAGGGATACCGGTCGTACCAATCCATGATCCAGACGGCGCCATCGGGACCACTCTGAGTGCTGACGGGCATGAACCATCCGTCGTTGGCACGGACGAAATCATCGACAATCGAAGCGGTGAAGGTGCTGCCCTTGGGGGTCAGGCGGTCGTGATGGATGGCGTTGTCATGGATGTTGCCCTCGAGCGCCATGCCTTTGAACTCGGCCGGGAACTGGTCGCCTTGGTAGATGCAGACCCCGGCATAGGCCGCCATGTGATGGTGATGATCGACGATGCTCGGCAGCAGGCCGTAGGCATAGGGATAGGGCGGTTGGCCGGCCTGACGATCATAGAGCCCACCGGGGGCGAGGTGAAAGAAGTGGTCGATGACGCAGGCGCTGACGAAGGCGTTGCCGTGGGCGTCGAAGTCCACGCCCCAGGGATTGGAGGTGCCTTCGGCGAAGACTTCGAGCCGGCGGGTCTTGGGTTGGAAACGGGCGACTCCGGCGGTGAGGACGACGGGGGTCGCGGGCTTGTCCGGGTCCACGGTCTTGGAGACGGTGAACACGCCGTGGGTCATATACATTTGCCCGTCCGGACCCCACGTGAACCCATTCAACAATTCGTGCCGGTCTTCCATCCCGAACCCGGTCTGGACGAGGGTCGTGCGGTCGGCCTTGCCATCGCCATCGGTGTCCTCGACCCAATAGAGATTGGGAGCCTGGCCGACATAGGCACCGCCGTTGCCGAGGAGGAGTCCGGTGCCGAGGCTCAAGCCGTCGAGGAACACGGTGACCTTGTCCGCTTTGCCATCGCCGTCGGTGTCTTCGAGGATCTTGATCCGGTCGCGGCCCTTTTCGCCGGGTTTGGCGCCCAAAGGATACTCATAAAGTTCGAGCACCCAGAGGCGGCCGCGTTCGTCCCAAGTCATGGCGACCGGATTGACGACCTCGGGTTCGGAGGCGAAGAGGCGGATTTCGAAGCCGGGAGGCAGGGTGAATTTGGCCTGGGCCTCGGCGGGCGAGAGCGCGGGGGTGCCGGCGGGTGCGTGTTGGCCGGTCAATTGTTTCCCGGTGGGCGCATTGGTGTAAACGGGGAACCCGAACTTGGGATGGACCGGGGTGGCGGCGGTGAGGGCGCAACTTCCCGCGAGGGTGGCGGCCAGGGCGACGGCGCGGTGGATCGTCATAAGAATGGGGTTCAGCGCTGGATCATCTGGAAACGGTCGGGTTGCCGGGCCTTGCTGACGGCGGTGTCATAGGTGATCTGGGCCTGGCTATAAAGGTCCATCAGGCAATTGTCCATGAGCACCATGCCATCCCGTTGGCTGGTCTGCATCACGTTGTGCAGATGGTGAAGTTCATTCTGTCGGATGACCGTGCGGATGGCGGTGTTGGCCACGAGCAATTCATAGGCAAGGACGCGCCGCAATCGGTCGGTGGAAGGGAGCAATTCCTGGGCGATGACCCCCTGCAGGGTGTTGGCCAGTTGGAGGATGACCTGTCGCTGGGCGCTGCCTTCAAAGACGCCGATGATCCGTTCCATCGCGTGGGCGACCCCGGGGGAGTGCATCGTGGCCAGCACGAGGTGCCCCGTTTCGGCCGCAGTTAGCGCGGTGGCGATCGCCTCATGATCCCGGATTTCCCCGATCACCATGACATCGGGATCCTGGCGCAGGGCGTGGATCAGGGCGCGGTTGAACGAACGGACATCGGTGAGCACCTCCTGTTGAACGACGATGGCGCGGCGGTTTTCGTGCACGTACTCGATGGGATCCTCGACCATGAGGATCTTGCAGCGGCGTTCGCTGTTGATGAGGTCGACCAGGTAATTGAGCGTGGTGGTCTTCCCGGAACCCGTCGGGCCGGTGATCAGGATGAGGCCATGCGGGCGCCGGACGAGGTCATCGAGCTTGGTGGGGAGGCCGAGTTGGTCGCGGGTGGAGACGCTCTCGCCACAATAACGGACGCTGAGTTCGGCGGCCCCATTGCGACGATAGATGGTGACGCGGATGCGGCCGGCGAAGGGATGACGGACCGACACGCAAAGCTCCCATTCCTGCTCAAATTTCTGCCGTTGCGCCTCGCTGAGCAGCGAATAAGTCATGACCGTGAGGTCTTCCGGGGAGAAGGCTTCCTCGTCCGCCAGGATGATCTCGCCGTTGACGCGGAAGGCTGGCGGGACCCCGGCGATGAGGTGCAGGTCGGACGCGCCGAGTTCGGCGCCGCCAATCAGCAACCGGTCAATCTGCGGGTGAATCACAAGGGAAAGGATGAGGGATGAAGGAGGAAGGATGAAAGAGAAACGGCGGCGGGTGGGAAAGGATGAAGGTTGCGGGATGAGGGATGAGGGATGAAGTGGCGGCCGGAATACGAAAGGTCCCCGGCTGATTCGTGACGAGGCCGCTGGAATTGACTCACACGAAGACGCAAAGACGCGAAGGAAGCTGGAGAATGGGGGCCCGTGAACCGATCGGTCTTCGGTGAGCCATGTGTCGTCGTCGTCCGCCACGCCCGAACCCCACTTTTCTTCGTGGCTTTGCGGCTTCGCGTGAGCCTGCCACTGCAAGGACGCGCCTCAGCGCTGGAACCAGCGGCCGATCTGGCGTCCGAATCGGGAAAGACAGCCTTGGGCGTTGAGTTCGCTGAGTGCCTCGTCGGCGGCCCGGCAATCAGGTTGGAGTGCCAGGGCTTGGTGGAACGACCGGGTGGCGGGTTCCGAGAGGCCGAGTGCCGCCTGGCATTGTCCGGACAGAAGCCAGGTGACGGCTTGGTCGGGGGCGAGGGAGGCGGCTTCCTGCGCGAGTTTGAGGGCCGCCGCCAATTGGTTCCAAAAGCGTCGCACCCGCGCCGCCAGCCAGCGAATCATCCAATCCGTGCCGGCCAGTTGGAGGGCGCGATCGAAACAGTGGTCCACCTGGCGTTGACCGGCGGCGAGGAGGACATCCCCCCGCGCCAACCAGACATAAGGGGACTCCCCGGGACGTTCCACGGCGGCATCCGAGAAGGGCATCGCCTCCGCGGCGCGACCGAGGCGACCGAGGGCGACGGCTTTGGCGGCCAGCAACTCGGCGGCGTCCGGCAACTTTTCGAGGGCTTTGTCGGCCCAGACGTTGGCCTCCTTGAATTGGTTGAGTTCGACCAGGGCGCGCACCTGTCCGGCCCAGGCGGTCACGTTGTGAGGATCGGATTCCAACACGCGGCCGAACCAACGGAGAGCCGATTCAAAGTCAGCGCGGCAAAAGGCATTGCGGGCCTCTCCCAGACAGCGGGTCGCGTCGTTGACGGGAGGGTGGGTCCGCTGCTCCAGCCCCTGCCGTGCTGCATCGAATTCCAGATGTTCAAAACGGCTCATGGAATGGTGTCAGCTTACGCGGAATGGCGGGCGCGGCAAGCGGGGTGTGGGCGGGGCTCGGAGATCGGAGATCGAAGATGGGAGATGGGACAGGGTGAAGCGGAAGGGGCATGTCGGTGCGGCCCGGACAAGGGGTGGAAACATGGCTGATTGCGGGATTCGACCGGGCCGGATGAGGGAGGTCACGCGCGGGGTCGGAAACAATGGCCCGGATTACGGCTTGGCGGCCGGCCGTGGGACGGTCGAATCTCAGGCCCATGTCGAACCGCCTCCTGCTAGTGGACGGGCACGCTTATGCCTACCGCGCGTTTCATGCGATCCGTTCGCTGCACGCGCCGGATGGTCGGCCCACGAACGCGATCTTCGGTTTCATCAAAATGCTCCAGAAAATGGACGCCTTGTTGAAGCCGTCGCATCGGTTGGTCCTCTGGGACGGCGGACTGGCCGAGGAACGGATGGCCGCGCTCCCGGGTTACAAGGCCGACCGCCCCCCGACGCCGGAGGGACTCGAGGCCCAACTGCCGCGGCTCGAGGCGTGGTTGGAGGCCGCGGGCTGGGCACAAATGCAACGCGAGGGGACCGAGGCGGACGATTGGATCGGCACCTATGTCCACCGGGCCCGGGCGGCGGATTGGCCGGTGGTCATCGCCAGTTCCGACAAGGATTTCCTGCAACTGGTGGATGACCGGACCGGCATCTTCAATCCCAACGACAAGTCCGACAAGATCTGGGGTCCGGCGGATGTCGAGGCCAAGACGGGCGTTCCCCCGTCGCAGATTGTCGATTGGCTGGCCTTGGTGGGCGACAGCGTGGACAACATCCCCGGCGTGGTGGGAGTGGGACCGAAGAAGGCGGCGGACCTGTTGAAGCGATATGGGTCGATCGATGTCCTGATGCAGCGGGTGCCGGAAATCAAGGCGGAGCGGTTGCGGTCGGAGTTGACCGGGGCGGCGGAATTGCTCGCGCGAAACCGGCTGATGGTGGCGTTGAACTGCACGCTGAGTGGGGGACCCGGGTTGGAGGCTCTGGCGCCGGGGAATCCGGACGTGGCCCGGCTGGGTGAGATGTATCGCGAGTGCGGTTTCCGGAGCCTGCTGGCCGAATTGGGCGACGCGGGGGCCGTGGGTGGATCGGGCGGATCGGGCGGGCCGGTGCAGGGGAATCTTTTCTGATCCGACGGGGGACCCGGATCGGACCGGGATCGGACCACGCCCGGTCCGGGGTTGCGGGAGCGGACCAACGGGCGGACCAGAGGCGGTGCTAAAACCGGGGATTTCCTTTGGAAATCCCCGTTTTCGTGAGGTGGCATGCCGGTTGCGCACCGGGGTGACAGGCAAACGCGACACCACGCTCCAACTCCACGAAACATGAGAACATCCCTCGCATACTATTATATGGCCGCCGCGGTCCTGACCGCAGGCGGGTTTTCCACCTCCGGCCTGCACGCCGACGATCCGGCCCCCTTGCGGATCTTCACGGCGGTCGAGGTCGAGTTTGGCACGGCGGTGGGCCGGGTCTACCAGCTCCAAGGCTCCTCGAATCTCGTCGACTGGGTCAGCATCGGTGACCCGGTGTTCGGGGTCGGACGCACGGTCGACCAGGTGTTTTCGACACGGAACGGGGGCGAGGTGGCCTTCGGGTCGTACCGGTTGCAGGAAGTGGCCGCACCGACCAACGGGCTCGCCCCCTGGAGCCTTGCCGGATTGACCTTCAGCTTGGATGATGAGCCGGGACACGACCTGGTGCGGTTCACTGATGCGACCACGGGGATCGAATCCGGA
The DNA here is from genome assembly GCA_025360495.1 of Verrucomicrobiota bacterium. GTDB lineage: Bacteria > Verrucomicrobiota > Verrucomicrobiia > Limisphaerales > UBA9464 > UBA6176. Next base: position 6,784 of record JANYCC010000147.1, read on the forward strand.
TCAGACCCGTTCGGCTATTCGTTCCTGCGGGTTGATGCGGACACGGTCCGGGCCGACGTGCAACGGGGTTCGGACCGCCACGACCTGTTGACGCTGACGTTCACGGCGACGGCCCGGGGCACCTGGGTCCGGGAGGAGTACCGTAAAAACCGGCTCAAAGACCGGGATGTGGGTGGATTCACGGTGGTGTCGAACGTGATCAGCGGCCCGGTGAACCCGGAGGACGGGGCGACCAATCCGGTGGTGGTGGGGGTGGTGCCGGTTCCGATTCCGGCGGTGCTGACGGGGTTGGCGTACCAGTTCCAGGCCAGTGGGGTTCCGGAGCGGTTGAATTTCACCTCGGCGACGGCCGGGGTGGAGCTCGGGGACGATGTGGCGGACGACGAGGCGAACGGGTTCACTTATGTCTACGCGTCCACGGGCACGAACACGGCGTCCTTGCGGGTGAACTTCCAGCCCGGTCGGCATGACGAATACGACCTGGTTTTTGGCGACGGGCTGCACGGGCGGTTTGTGAGGCGTGAATTCCGGGGCGACCGGCTGAAAGACGCGGACCATGGGGCGTTCAGTGCGGTGGGTGCCATCGGGATACCGGGATCCGGGGTTGATGATCACGGCGGGCTTGGGGGTGATGACTCTGGAGGACACGGTGGGGATGACCATGGAGGTCATGGTGGGGGTGGCTCGGGTGGGGATGACGGTGGGGGCTACTATGGTGGCGGCTCCGCGGGTGGGACGGGAACAGTGCATCCCTGATCCGGGTTGGGGCCCCCTCTCCCCGCTCGTTCGAGGGGGCAGGGTACGGAGTTCCGGCTTCAGCCGGTCCGGCTCGCGCAAGCAACCAGACCCGGGGAGAGGAGGCCGGTGGACCCTGAGTGCAACCCCTCTCCCCGTCCCTCTCCCCGCTCGTTCCTCACGGGGCGAGGGGGACCGACCCTCGTCCCCGTGTCTCGCGTCTCGCGTCTCGCGTCTCGCGTCTCGTCTTCGAAGCCCAATGCCCGATTCGAGGACGAGGGCCGAGGACGAGATGAACGAGTACGATGACTGCAGGGCCGGTCGGCCCTTCCCGGGCCCTCCCCCCGCTCGTGCCTCGCGGGGAGAGGAAGAAGGAAACACATGGGACCAGCCGATCCTCGTCGCGAAGGGTTTGGCGAAGTAGGGTCGGGTCCGGGTGAAGTTATTCCATGCGGTGTATCGTTGGTTTCGGGGCGATTGGTTGAGAATCCTGCTGGCTTTGGGGCTGGCGGTGGTGGCGACCGGGTTGGGATTGCTGAAACCCTGGCCGCTCGCCGTGATCGTGGACCGTTTGGGAAGTGGCGGGGCAACCGGCCGGTCGGTTTTTCCCGGCGCGGGCGGGGTTCCGCTGATGATCGGGCTCCTCTTTGGGGCCTATCTGTCCCATGCCGTGGTCAATGCCCTGCTGAACCTGGTGTTGATCGAAATCGGCCTGCGGGGATTGCGACGGGTGAGGGCGGCGGTTTTTGACTGGTTGCTGGGGTTGTCGCTCCGACGGCTGTGGGGCAGCGAGGCGGGGGACATCCTGTATCGGGCGACTTGGGACACGTATTCGTTCCAAACCCTGTTCCACCAAGGGGCGTTCACTTTCCTGATGGCGGCGGGGTCCTTGGGGGCGATGACGGTGGTGATGTGGCGGATGAACCTGACGCTGACGCTGGTGGCCTTGGCGACGGTGCCGCCATTGCTGTGGGCGATGAAGTGGTTTGGGCGCGGAATGGCGGTGCGGGCGACGGCGGCACAGGCGGCGGACAGCCGGTTGGCGTCGCGGTTGCAACAGGCGGTGGCGAACCTGCCCATCCTGCAGAGCTATACCGCGGAGCCGGAGGAAGCCGCCCGATTCGAGGTGGAATCCGGATCGGCGTACGAGGCCCGGCGACGGCAACACCGGCACGAACTGGCGTATCTGGCGGTGGTGGGCGGAATCTTTGCGCTGGGGACGGCCGGGATCGTGGGGTTCGGGGCCCGGGAAGTGGAGGCCGGCCGGATCACGCTGGGTGGCTTCCTGGTGTTTCTCGCGTATCTGGCGCAGTTTTACGACCCGTTGAACCAACTTTCGAATGTCGGAAGCACGGTCAGCCAGGCCCGGGCGGGGGCCGGCCGGGTGCTGGAGTTGTTGGAACGTCCGCCGGAGCTATCCACGCCCCAACGTCCCGCCACACTTCCGCCTTCCCGCGGGGGTCGGGCGGTGACTTTTGAGGATGTGACCTTTGCGTACGGAACCGGGCATCCGGCGTTGATCGATGTCCGGCTGGAATTGGCGGTGGGGGAGACCGTGGCGCTGGTCGGGCCCAGTGGTGCGGGCAAATCGACGTTATTGCAAATGGTCCCCCGGTTCATCGATCCGGACCGGGGCACGGTGCGATTCGACGGGGTTGACCTGCGGAACCTGGATCCGCGGGGCGTGCGGGCGGAGGTGGCGTTGGTCCCGCAGGAATCACCGCTCCTGGCGGGGACGGTGGCCGACAACCTCCGTTTTGGTCGGGTCGGGGCGACCGGGAAGGAATTGGAGGTGGCGGCGCGCATGGCCCAGGCCCACGAATTCATCGAGCGATTGCCGCAGGGTTATGCCACGGTGGTGGGCGACGGGGCGGTCCGGTTAAGCGTTGGGGAACGGCAGCGGCTGAACCTGGCCCGGGCCTTCCTCAAGGATGCGCCGATCCTCTTGTTGGACGAACCGACCAGCGCCCTGGATGCGGAGAGCGAGGCGTTGGTGCTGACCGCGTTGTCGGAATTATTTCGTGGGCGGACGACCCTGATGGTGGCCCATCGGTTGCGGACCCTCGAGCGGGTTGACCGCGTGGTGGTCTTGAACGGGGGAAGGATCGTGGAGGTCGGATCCCCGGCACAACTGTTGCGGTCCGGCGGATGGTTCGCACGGATGCGCGAGAGCCAGGGTTGAGGCACATGATGAACACAGCGCGGGTTGGTTGGGCGCTGGTATGCGCTTGGGGAATGCTGGCGGGGGCGCGGGCTGCCCAACAGCGTCCGGTCACACCGGAAGACTTGGCGGCGCGGGCCGAAATGGTGGTGCGGGGACGGGTGGAATCCATTGAGACCGTGCGCGAAGGCCGGGACGGATTGGTGACACGGGTGGAACTGGCGGTGCAGGAAGTGTGGAAAGGGGTCGTCACGAACCGTCTGGTGCTCACCCAGCCGGGAGGAACGTTGGGAACCCGGAAGGTGGTGGTCACCGGGGACGCGGACTACGGATTGGGGGAGGAAGTGGTGGTGTTCGCGGTGCGCAACCGGGCCGGTGAATGGCTCACCTTGGAACTGGCCCAGGGCAAGTTTCGAGTCGAACGCCCGGCCATGGGGGAACCGCTCGTCCGCAACCTTTTCCTGGGGGGCGACCCTTCCCCGGGGCCGGCGGGTTACCGGCCCAAGAACCAACTGCCCCTCACCCTGTCCGTCCTTCACGAGCGGGTTCGGGAGGGACTGCGGTGAGCAAGATTTCGGTGGTCAATACTTCGATGGGCAGGGATTGGATGCGGATGTTGCTGCTTCTGGCTTGGGTCGGATGGGGGATCCTGCCGGTGGAAGCCTGGTTGCCGCGGACCGAATCGGGTTCGCCACCCTTGCATTGGAATTTCGACGAATACCTGTCTGATTCCCAGCCCGACCAGAACCCGTCGACCCTGGCGATCCGGTTTCACTTGGGCACGACGCCTTCAGTGCGCGGGGTGCAAAGCAATGAGTGGAATGCGGTGCGGGCGGCGTTCGGCCAATGGCAATCGATTCCCGGGGTCAAAATCCGGTTTGAGGAGGGGGCGCCCCGGACGGCCCCGACGCAGGTGAGTGCGCTGGACGGCCACAACGATGTGGTGTGGCTTTCACCGGGGAATTATGGCGACACGGGCCTGGGAGAGCGGATCGCATTCGGGTCGGGGACGGTCGCGCTGACGGTCTTGGGGTTGGAAGCGGATTTCAACGGTCTGCCCACGGGGACGATCGTGGAATCTGACATTTTGGTGAACCGGGACTTGGATTACCTGACGGAATTTGACGGGTTGAGTGCGAGCAAGCCGTTCCTGGAGAGCGTGGTGTTGCATGAGATCGGGCATCTGCTCGGCATGAACCATTCGCCCGTGGGGAGCGCGACCATGTGGTGGTTCCAAGGGGGCGGCGTGGGCCCGGGGGCGGGGTTGTCCGGTGACGAATTGGCCTTTGCACGGGCGGCTTATGGATCGGCGGCGACCGTGGCGGGGACCGGCACGATCCGGGGAACGGTGAAAGTCGGCGGGGCGGCGGTGTTGGGAGCGATGGTATTTGCGGAGCGGGGGGACGGTTTGGTCGAGGCGGGGACGGTGACCGCGGCGGACGGCTCGTTTTCGTTGCCAGGATTGCCCCCCGACAAATATCGGCTGCGGGCGCAGGCCTTGGATCCGAATGCGGGCGGCGACGCGTTTTTGGTACGGGGGCAGGATCTGGATGTCTCGGCCTTGCGGCTTTATGCCAATGGAACGACGGCATTCCTGCCGTTCGCGGATTCGGAGTTCACGTTGGGGGCGGGCGCCGTGGTGGAACGAAACCTGGCGCCGGCGCCGGGCAATCCGCCCTTCCGGATCACCGAAATGCGGGTTGGGCTGGGACGGGAAGATCGGCAGAGTGGGGACCAGCCGGTGGGGTTGATGCCGGGACAGAGTAACGTATGGGTGGGCGTTTATGTGCCGGCGGTGCTGCCGACCGGCACCGTGATGCGGATCACGGGCGACGGCCTGACGTTCGGGGCGACCGAGGTGATCCGGCCGTCGTTGCGTCAACTGACGCTCGTGCAGGTGCCGGTGACCGTGGGGGCGGGCGCGACGCCGGGAATGCGCAGCGTGCAGGTGACCGCGAACGGATTCACGGCGTGGGCGAGCGGGTTTGTGGATCTCGCGGCGACGGTGCCGGATTTCAATTTCGATGGATTGGATGACCGGTTTCAACGGCGGTACTTCCGCCCGTTCACGCAGCCCGAGGCGGCACCGGGGGCGGATCCGGATGGGGACGGCTATTTGAACCGGCAAGAAGCGGCCCGCGGAACCGATCCGACGGACGGGAAGTCCTACGGTTACCGGGTGACGGGCGTGCGTTTGACAGTGGCGGGCGCGACGGTGAACTGGGAGAGTGCGGTGGGACGACGGTATCAATTGTGGTCGCGGGATGATTTTGGCGCGGGAATCTGGGAGAAAGTGGGGGGGGTGGTGACGGCGACGGGGGAGACGGCGCAGGGCGTGGATGGGCGTCCGTCGGTGCGATTGCGGCTGTACCGGGTGCAGGATGCACCGTAGGTCGGCGGCTAAAGAGCTTGTGGCATCGAAATCGGAATTGGTATTTAACGGGGGATTTATTGCCCAAGGGCGGCGGCCAACGAAACGACAAACCGGAGAGAAACAGGTTGCAACGATTCAAAGAACAGCGGGGGTCAGCCCGGCGCCAGGCAATTTGGGCGGCCGGGGTTTGGGCGTTCGGAAGTTGGGCGGGGACGGCGATCCAGGCGCAGACGGCGGGCGATCTGCGGGTGCCTGACTACCTGACCGGTCAACCGGCCAATCGTCCCAATGGGATGACGGTGGGTGGGGATGCCTCGCGCGAATTTCAGAACCTGCCCGGGCAGCCGTACCAAGGGCCGATCGGGCCGACGCATATCGCGACGGCAGGCATGCGGAGCCTGACGTACAGCTTCTTTGCGGGATTGGAGGTCAGTTACATCGACAACGGGCTGTTGACGGCGGATGGGAATGGTCGGAATGACGACCTGACGATCTCGCCATCATTGGGCGCGAACGTCGGGTATGCGCCGACTGAGCACACCCGGCTCGATATGCATTTCGGTGTGACCTACCGGTACAGCATCAATTACCGGCCGCTGACCCAGATCAGCATCATCCCGAACAGTGTCATTTCCTATCAGTTGATGGTCGGCCAGGTGGCGCTGACCTTCTACAACCGCACCTCCACCAGCGCCAACAACCGGCCGGAACTGGCCGGCAACAACACGGCCTCGGGGGTGGATCTTAACCGGGTCTCGAATTCCACCGGGCTGACGGCGACCTGGGTGCCGACCGAGGACCTCAGCGTGTCCGGGGGATACACGTTCCTGATTGATCGCGGACTCAATGACAGTTTCGGAATCCTCGACCAGACCTCGCACATCCTCAATGCCGGCGTGTACGAGCGCCTCTCGCCCTATTGGACGGTCGGGCTTTCGAGCCAGGTGGCCTTCACGCAGTTCGTGCAGCAGTTCCAGAACGACGGGACCAGCTATTCGGCCGGACCGGTCGTTTCCTTCCATCCCAACCGGTATATTTCCGCCTCGGCCTCGGTCGGTTACCAAATCTCCCAGTACTCGTCGAACGCGTCGGTGAATGACACCCGGGATTTTCACGGGGTGATCTGGAACGTTTCGGTGAGCCACCAGTTGACCCCCCAGCTGACCCATTCGGTGAGTGCCGGCTCCGGGACGACCACCGGCCTGGGCAGCAATTTCACGGAAAGCCTGCAGGTATCGTATTCGATCGGCTGGCAGTTCCATCCGGCGATGGGGCTCAATGCCGGCTTCACCTATATGGACATCACCCAGTCGGGCAAGGCCGACGTGCTCGTCTTGGTGAAGGATCAGAACGGGGACTTCGTGGTCCCGGCGACCGTGAGCTTCAATGACGCGGCAGAATCCTATGATTTCCACATCGGCACCGGTTACCAGTTCACTTCCCGTCTGAGATCGTCCCTGTCCTATTTCTACCGGCTGCGGCAATCGCGGTTCGACTCCCGGAGTTATAACACCCAATCCATCACGCTCTCGCTTGGTTACACCTTTTAGCAGTATGCATCGCAGTCTCCTGGCAGTCTCTCTCGGTCTCAGCCTGGGTATCGTCGGCGCCGTGGGGGCGCCGGCGGCGGCACCCTCCGCCAAGCCGGCGGTGGCGGACGCGAACACGTCCACGAACCTGCCGCCCGGGGGCGGAACCAACGCCGCCGGGACAATCGTGGGCGTGATCGACGCGGAGACGCGTGATCTCCGGCCGCACGACGTGTTCCGATATCGGATTGAGCAGGACCCGGTGCCGGGGACCGAGCCCTTGCGGGTGGTGATCACGGATTCCGGCGAGGCGCATTTCAACGTGAGCCGGGGTCATTCGACCTATGTGACGGTCAAGGCCGCGGGGCGCCGGATCGCGGACGTCCGCAAGGACCTGAAGGAGAAACTGGACGCCGAGTACTACCTGAATGCGACGGTCCGATTGGATCTGGAAGGGGTGAACAGCGCCGTCGGATCGCAGGCCGCCCTGGCGGCATCGATGGGCAAGGTGCAGATATTCGGGGAGATGCAGGGCACGATCCCGATCCCGGAGAGCGGGCGATTGATGCTCTCCGATGTGATCCTGGGCCTGGCCCGCAATGATTTCGCAAACCTCAAGAAAATCAGGGTCAAGAGATACAATTCGGACGGCCAACCGGAAACCCATACCGTCGACATCGACAAGGTGCTCAATGACAATGACCGGTCCGCCGACTTCGAGCTGAAGGATGGCGACCGGATCAATGTGCCGAGGAAGTTCATACTTGGTCTTTGAGCGCCGCCCCCAATGAAATACCCGTATTCTTCCTATAACACGCCCCTGCCCGGGTACGGCACCTCGATGGTGGACCGGATCAACCTGTACCTGCATTTCCGGCGCTATTTCAAGATCCTCGCCGAACGGTGGCTGTTGGTGGTGATCTGTCTGCTGGTCGGGTTGGGCATCGGGGTCTGGCAGGCGCTGGCCAAGCCGGACATTTTCCAGGCACGCTCGGTGCTGGCGGTCCCGCCCAAGGTGAAAGTCAGTTCCATGGCCGGGGCGTCCTTTGACGAGGATTCCCGCATGGCGGAGACCCAGATCGCCGTGATGAAGGGGGCGGCGGTGATCACGCGGGTGATGCAGCGGTTGCAGGAGAGCGGGGGTGCGACCAACCGGGTGGTCCGTCCCGATTATGATGCGGTCCCGGGTCGGGGCGGCACCTATATCATGACCACCCGCGGCACCAACTTCGACCATTGCCAGAAGTTCGCCGTCGCGTGGGCGCAGGAGTTCATCGATTATAAGAAGCAAACCCTGCTCAATCTCAAGAACGGTGCCGAGGCCTCGCTCAACCGGGACATCCTGCTGACCGAACGCGAGTTGGAGAACGCGCGGGACGACCTCGACCAATTCAAGCGCAAGTGGAACATCGCGGATTTCAAGGACGCCGGGCTCCGGTCCCGCGAACGCCTGGAGCACGCCAAGAGCGAGTTCCTGGGCCTCCAGACCGAACGCAAACTTTATGAGGCCGCGACCGCCGAGGAAGTCGCCGCGGGGGCCATCGAAACCAAGCGCCCGTCCCGTTCCCGGACGTCGAAGGATCGCACGTCCGAGGAGCAGGATGACGACGCCTACCTGATGAGCGCGGCCTATCCGGCGTTGAAACAGGATCTCCACAAGCTCCAGGCCATGTACGCGGAGCAGGCCCTGGTCCTGCGCACCAACCATCCGCACATGCAGGTCCTCGCCCTCAATGTCGTGCGGAAGCAGCAGGACATCGAAGAATCCCTGTCGATGGCGGATGACCTGCGGAAGGCCCGGGTGCGCGCGTTGCGTTTCCGGGAGGATGCCTATCCCAAGCTCATCCGTGACCTGGAGGAGGAGGTCTTCGAGAAGAATTCCCAGGAGAACGAATATGACCGTCTGCTGAAGAAGGAACTGCTCATCAAGGAGCAGCTCGAAATCCAGCATCGGGCCCTCGCGTCCACGAGCCGTATCGCGGTGGAGGATGAACAGTTCACGATCCTCGAATCCGGTGGTGGCGACCCGATCCCGGTCGCTCCCGCCCGGTCGGGCATCGTCATCACGGGGGCGGGGTTGGGGTTCCTGATCGGGGTCGGTCTCCTGTTGCTCCTGCACAAGCTCGATGACCGGCTCGACAGTCCGGAGCGCATTGAGGAGGCGCTGGGTGAACCGATCCTGGGACAGTTGCCCGAGGTGGACAAGAAGCACTACATGGAGGGCTACCTGCTGCTGACCCGGATGAAGTCGCACACGATGTTCGCCGAGTCCTTGCGGGGCATCCGGTCGGCTCTTTTGCTGAGCCCCGAGGGCACCAGCAAACGGTTGCTGGCGGTCACCTCCGCGGTCCCCGGCGACGGCAAGACCACGTTCACCACGAACTTCGCCGTCACGCTGGCCAATGCCAGTCACCGGACCCTCCTGATCGATGCGGATCTCCGGCGTGGCAATGTTCACGGCTACTTTGAGCAACCGCTGGAGGGCGGGCTTTCCGAGGTGTTGGAAGGGCAGTTGGGACTCGCCGAGGCCATCCGGGAAACCCAGATCAAGAACCTGTACCTGATGCGTGCCGGCGCGCGCCCGGGCAACCCGTCGGAACTGCTGATCGGTGCCGCCACCAAGGACCTGATGGTGGAACTGCGGCGCCAGTTCGACTATGTGATCTTCGATTGCCCTCCCCTGACCGCGATCGACGACACCTTCTCCATCGCGGCCTATCTGGACGGCCTGTTCTTCGTGGTGCGGGCGGGCAAGACCTCGATGCGCTTCGCGAAGATGGGCATCAACACCATCCAACAGCGGGGCGCCCCGATCATCGGCCTCATCATCAATGGCGTGCCGATCGACAACCCCTACTATTATTATACCACCTATTATTACGCCTCCTATTACCATCGTCCCCTGACACCGGACGAAGGGTCGTATGGCCCGGGTGGATCGTCCCCGGGTGGATCGCCCCCGCCCGGCGCGCCCCCCGCTTCCGGCGGAGACAAGCCGAAATCCTGAACGGTCAATCCAGTCAAACCTGTTGGGAAATCACACCATGGAACGTCGCAGCCTTCGGTGGGTCTTCGTGCTGGCCCTCGGATTGATCGGATCCGCCCGGGCGGACTGGACCGGGTGGCGGGGCCCCGACGGCCTGGGGGTCAGTCGGGAACGGGATCTGCCCGAAAAGTGGTCCCGTACGGAAGGTCTGCGATGGTCGATGACGCTGCCAGGCCGTGGGGCATCCTCGCCGGTCGTCGCCAGTGGCCGGGTGTGGGCCACGGCCCAGACTCCGGACACGGCCCTGCACGTGTTGGCCCTGGATGCCAAGGACGGAGCGGTGGTGTGGGACACCGTTGTGGCCCAGGGAAAGGTCCGGGCCAATCAATTGCACAACATGGCGACCCCGACGCCCGCCACGGATGGGTCCCGGGTCTGGGCCCTGTTTGGAACCGGGGATCTGGCCTGTTTGGATTCGGCGGGGAAGGTGGTCTGGCATCGGAATCTGGCGACGGAATATGGGGCCTATAATGCCAACCATGGCTATGGTTCCTCACCGATCCTGCTGGAGGGGCGACTGTATGTGGCCTGGATGCATCAAGGTGCCTCTTATCTCCTGGCGGTCGATGCGGCGAGTGGCAGCAATGTCTGGAAAAAGGAGAGGAACCTGGGGGCCGTGGAGGAGGCCCAGGATTCTTATTCCAGTCCGATGATCGTGCGCCCGCCGGGCCGTGTGGACCTGGTGGTGGCCGGTGCGGAGGCCCTGACCGGTCAGGATCCCGCCACGGGCGAAGTGATTTGGAGTCTGGGTGGACTGAAAGTGCCCCATCCCTATGGCCGGACCATTTCCGGGCCGGCCGCCGGTGACGGGCAGGTCGTGGTGGTGGCGTCAGGGTTTCAGAATCGCGGATTCACCACCGCCGTACCGCTCGGGGCCAAGGGCTCGATCCCGGAGTCCGGACGAACCTGGACCCTTCCCAAGTTCTCTCCGGATTGCCCCACACCGGTCGTTTATGATGGGCGGGTCTACCTGATCCGGGACGATGGAAATGCATCGTGTGTGGATGCCCGCACGGGTGAGGTCCGTTGGCAGGAGCGGTTGTTTTCCAATGACGTGAAGGTTTCCCCGGTCGCCGGTGATGGGAAGGTCTATTTCATGAGCGGCCAGGCCGGTTGCGTGGTGGTGAAGGCCGGGGATCGTCTCGAGGTGCTCGCCCGGAATGACCTCGCCGAATCCACCCTGAGCACGCCGGTGCTGGTCTCGGGTCGGGTTTTCATACGGACCGACAAGGCATTATATTGTTTCGGACGCTGACCGGACGGACATCGGGTGGCCGTGGGGTGGCGGGTCTTTGGGTGAGGAGCCGGAAGGCGGCGAGGATCGCAAACGCGAGCACGAAGGTGTCGAACCATCGCTGCGGAAGGCGGGCGACGAGGAGACGGCCAAGGAAGAGACCGGCGACGATGGCCGGGACGAGGACGGCGTTCAGGCCGAGTGTCGCCGGGTTGATAAGCCCGAGTTGGGCACTGAAGGGCACTTTGAGCACATTGATCAGGAGGAAGAACCAGGCGGCGGTCCCGACGAACTCGACCTTGGGCAAGGCGACGGCCAGAAGGTAGAGGGCCATCACGGGACCGGCTGCATTGGCAATCATGGTCACCACTCCGGCCACCAAGCCGATGGTCCAGGCGAAAGCGTGGGTGTGGGGCACGGTTGCGAACAGGTCGGGTTTCCAATTCCGTCCGAGTTGGAGCATCGCCAGGCCGAGGACGATCCCGCCGATCACCGGGTTCCACTGGGCTCCGGGGAAGGTCCGCATCAACCCCCATCCGATCGCGACCCCGATCAAGGCGGGCGGCAGCGTGCGCAGCACGTGTTCCCAGCGCGCGTGACGACGGAAGAGGAGGACCGCCCCGACATCGCCCACGATCAACATGGGCAGGATGACACCGGTGGACTGCAATCCCGGGAACAATTGTGCGAAGATCACCACGTGCAGCAGGCTGATCCCGGGAAGACCGCTCTTGGAGATGCCGATCCCGGTGGCGGCCAGCACCATGAGCAACCATTGGGCGAACGAAAAGGGCGGCAACATCCGGCGCGAAAGTGGCGGGGAGCCGGGGGGATGACGAGCGCCAAGGGTCATCCGATTGCAAATGTTCTCGTCGCGGCGGTGCCCGGGTGGAATGATTTGTGCCGGGATAATCAGTCCGTCCACGGACTCTTAGACCCTGTTGTCGGAGTGCGCATCCCGCGGTATTGAGACATCCACAGAACAGTGAAACAGATTCCCGGTCCTAGCGACAGGGGGGAACCAGGGGCTGAGTTTTTGGGGGCGGCGGATTTCGCCGCTTTGTTCCCCTTTCATGTCGCAGTGTCGGCGGATGGCACGATTCGGCAGGTGGGTGATTCCTTGCTGAAAGTGCGGGTCGGTCTGGGCCAACACCCGCAGTTCCGGACCGAATTCCAAGTGGAGCAGCCAGGGGGGATGGTGGGCTTGGAGGAGCTGCGGAATCATCCGGGATCGGTTTTCCTGGTCCGCCTGGTGGGAACCCCGTTGGTGTTGCGGGGCCAGATCTTGCCCCGGGACGACGGCGGCATCCTGTTTGTGGGATCCCCATGGCTGGCGAATGCGCAAACCTTGAATGACGTCGGGTTGGCTTCCACCGACTTTGCCGTTCACGATCTGGCCTTCGACCGGTTGCAGTTGCTCCAAGGTCAGGCGACGTCGAAACCGAACTCCACGGACCTGAAGGAACGGCAGCGGATCGAACTGGAATTGCTCCAGGCCAAGGATGGGGCGGAGGCGGCAAACCGTGCGAAAAGTGATTTTCTGGCGACGATGAGCCATGAAATCCGGACCCCGATGAACGGCATCATCGGGATGTCGACGCTGCTTTTGGACACGGCGTTGGATCCGCGGCAGCGCGAGATGGTGGAATCGGTCCGCAACAGTGGGGAGGCGCTGATCACCATCATTGGCGACATCCTGGATCTGTCCAAGATCGAGGCCCAAAAACTGGAGTTGGTGCCCGAAGACTACGCGTTGTCGACGGTGGTGGATGACGTGATCGGCCTGCTGGGGCATAAGGCGCAGCAGAAGGGGTTGCAATTCGCGATCCTGGTGGCACGGGATGTTCCGCGACAGCTGCGGGGCGATGCCGGCCGTTTGCGCCAGATCCTGCTCAACCTCCTCGGCAATGCCATCAAGTTCACCGATGAGGGTGAAGTGGTGCTGGAGGTCCGGCGGGTCCGGTGGGACGACAGCACCCAAGTCCTGCGACTGGCGGTTCGCGACTCCGGAATCGGACTCGGACCCGAGGAGGCCGCAACGCTGTTCACCCCTTATAGCCAGGCCGATTCGTCCATCACGCATCGCTATGGGGGGACTGGCCTGGGCCTGGCAATCTGCAAGCGCCTGGTGGAAATGATGGGGGGCAGGATCGGCTTGGAAAGCATTCCGGGAATCGGATCCACCTTCTGGATCGAGATGCCGATTTGCGCCGCCCTGGTGCCCATCAAAGAGCCGTCCCGGGCCACCGCCAGAGTGCTCGTGGCCGAACGGCATCCGGTCGCCCGGGCGGGTTTGGTGGCGGCCTTGGAGTGGATCGGTGTGGGGGTCGATGCGGTGTCGGACGAGGTGAGCCTGATACGACAATTACGGGGGGCGGCGCATGACTTGGTGCTGATCGACCGCAATATGTTCGGTCGGGAGACGGTGAAGTGCCTGGAAGGGGCTTTGGGTGAGGTGACCGGCAGCCGGCGGCGGGTGATTCTCACTGGAACGTTGACGGATTCACTCCGTCACGCGGAGTTGGGTTCCCACATCGACGGGGTGGTGGGTAAGCCGGTGAAGGAATCGGCGCTTCGGGAGATGTTGGCCCGATTGGAGGGTGTGCCGGTGCCGGAAGCGATTCCCGCGATGATGATCCGTCCGGGGCCCGGAGGTTTGCCGATTGGATTGCGGGTGTTGGTGGCCGAGGACAACGACATCAACCGCCGGTTGGCGGTGCTGATGCTCGAAAAACTGGGGGTGTCCCCCGCGCTGGCCCGCAATGGGCGGGAGGCTCTGGATGCGGTTCAGGCCAACACCTTTGACGCGGTGCTGATGGATTGCCATATGCCCGAACTCGACGGGTACACCGCCACGAAAAAGATCCGGGAATGGGAGTGTTCGCAGGGAGGGCGACACGTTCGGATCATCGCGATGACAGCGAACGCCATGACCGGTGAGCGGGAGCGTTGCCTGGCGATCGGGATGGATGATTATCTCCCCAAGCCCCTTCGCTTGGAGGACCTGCGGACCGTGTTGCTGGGGGCAGTGACGGTGGGGACGGTGTCCGAACCGGGTCCATTGCCCGCGGCAGAAACCGATTCGATTCAGGATGCGGTGCGGGGGATGGAGACCGAATTGGGTCCGGAGGCCATGCGGGAATTGATCGAATCGTTCCTGGGTGAGGTGCCCCGGCAATTGGACCAGATCGGGGCCTTGGCGGACGGGATGGATCAGGTCGGGCTGCGACGAGCGGCGCATTCGCTCAAGGGCAATTGCGCCTTTTTCGGACTGGTGACCTTGGAGAAAACCGCCTTTGCATTGGAACAGTTGGGAATCCGCCAGGAAAAGGGTGAACAACGGCGGTTGGCGGAGGAATTGCGCCGGGTCTACGAGCCCGCCCGGCCGGTGTTGGTACGGTTGTTCAACGAGTACACCCGAAAGGCCTGATGGGGATCGGGGATTGGACGTGCATAGGCGGGGTGTCCGGCGATGATGATGGAAAGGGATTGTAACCCATGAAACTGGAGAGTGAAGGAACGGTGTTGCGGGTGGTCGGTCTGGCCGAGCTCAATGCCACCAACTGTGTGACGGTTCGGGACGGTGTGCGCGCGGCATTGCGGGAGGAACATCGCAATGTGGAACTCGATTTTGCGGGGCTGATGTTCATCGATTCAAGCGGGCTGGGTGCGTTGGTCGCGATCCAAAAGACCCTGTCCGGTCGGCAGGGCTTCGTGCGCATCCTCAACCCCGGCTCTTCCGTGCTCCAGATCTTGGAACTGACCCGGATGCACCGCATTTTTGAAATCGTCCGCAACTGAGGATCCCCACGCCATCCGTCCCCTAATCATGCGCACCTATACCGTCGGCGAAACCCTGTTGGTGACTGAATTTGAAAACTTGGGCGCCCTCAATGCGGGGATGCTGCGTGACTATGTCCGCGCCTCACTCAAACCCGGGCATCGCTGCATCGAAGTCGATCTCAGCCAGGCCACCTTTGTCGACAGCGAGGGTTTGGGCGCCCTGATTTCCGCCCACAAGGCCATGGCGCAATGTGGCGGAATCGTGCGGATCAAGGGCGCGGTTCCCATGGTCCGCGAACTGTTCCGCCTGACGCGGCTGGACCAATTGTTTGAGTTTTCACCGGACTGAATTGAACTGAACTGAACCGAACGGAGCCGGGTCGGGCGCATACCGGGGGAAAGGAGGGGGGGCGTCCGATCCAGGTCCGGTACCACCCTGACCCGACACCATGTCCACCTTTCTCAGCCGACCGGGCCGCCATCTGGTGGTCGCATTTCCGCCGGATCTTGCCGCGGTCCGGGATGCGTCCCGGCAGGTCCGGTTGTTTCTCGAACAACAGGGGGTGATTGAGAATGAATCCGCCGGTTGGGAATTGGTGTGTGCGGAAGCCGGCAACAACGCGGTGCAACATGTCCGGGCGGAAGCCTTGGACAAAAAGGTGGAATTCCTGGTCGGGGTGGCCCAGGACCGGGTCGATCTCCAAGTGGTGGACCACACCGCGGGATTCGACATGGAGGCCAGCCCGGAGTTGCCGGACGACCCGCTCGCGGAACATGGACGGGGATTGTTCCTGATGCACAGCCTGACGGACGGGGTGAATTACCTGCGGGGAACGAATGAGAACCGGCTGATGTTGTGGCGGCGACGGGCGGTCCAGGATGCTTCCCGGACGGCCTTGTCGGGGGATGTCGAGGCGGCGGCACTGGAGTCGACCCTGCAGACGATGACGGAGGAACTGGCGGGATGTTACGAGAGCCTTTCCGCGATCTTCCGTTTCACCGCGGAGTTGAACCGTGGGGCGCAGGATGCGGAATTCACCCAACGTTGGTTGGGCGAACTGGCGCAAGTCACCGGTGCCGAGTGGTACGTCTTCCGGTTGGCCGAGAATCCCATGGGCTGGCTCACCTCGGCGGCGTGCAGCCGGGAGGGCTGCGTACTGGCGCCCATCCCGTTGATCTCCGAGAACCGGGACTCGGTCGAAGCCCGCGCCGCCGGGGGCCGGCAGGACATGTGGTTTGATGGCAGCGCGCCCCTCTTGCCCGGTGATTCGCTGGCCACTTTTGGCCGGCCTCTCAGCGGCTTGTGCCACCCGATCTTCGTGGGCGGCACACTGCTGGGGACCCTGGCAATCGGGCGTTCGACCACCCTGCCGGCATTCACGGCCGGGCAGGTGAACATCATTCATACGTTCGCGGACTTTCTGGGGATCCAACTGCGCAACGCCCGGATCCAGATCGAGTACGTGCAGGGGCAGGTGTTGACGCGGGAATTGGAGATCGCCGCCAACATCCAGCGCTCGCTCCTGCCCATGCGGTTGCCCGAACCTTCCGGGTTTCACCTCGCCGGCTTTTCCCGCTCCGCGAGCAAGGTGGGTGGGGACTTCTTTGATGCCATCACGTTGGACGATGGTTCGGTGGTGCTGGCCATCGCGGATGTCATGGGCAAGGGCGTCCCTGCGGCCTTGTTTGCCGCCACATTCCGCAGTTATTTCCGCGCCCGACCCGATCTGGGCCTGCACCCGGAACTCTTGCTCAGTTGGCTCAACCGCAGGCTGCACGACGACTTGGACCGGGTGGACATGTTCGTCACCGCACAGATCGTGCACATCGATGTCGTCAACCGGACCATTCAGGTGGCGGCGGCCGGACATTGCCCGCTGGTTTGCGCCGGATTGGATGGCATCGCCGTTGAGGTGGCGCCCGAAGGACTTCCGTTGGGCATTGCCGCCCTTACGGAATACTCGTGCATGTCCTTCCGGCTCCCACCCGGTTCCCGGATGCTGATGCTGACCGACGGCATCGTCGAAGCGCGCAACCCGGCCGGTCAATTGCTCGGCTATGAACCCGTGAAAGACCTGCTCCAGCGCGCGGCGGCGGCCGGACAACCCTCCGATTCGATCCAGTCGGAATTGCTGGCCCTGGTCGATGCGTACCGGTGTGGGCTGGAGCCGCACGACGACCTCACTTATCTGCTGGTGAGTGAAACAGTTCCAGTCGGCGTGAAACCCGCATAGGATCACTGCAAATGCCACCCAAGGTTCTCATAGTGGACGATGAGCCGCACATGTTGCGGGTCACGGAACTCAGCCTGCGCAAAGGAGGGTACCAGTTGATTCTGGGTCGCAATGGGCGCGAGGCGTTGGAATTGGCCCGGCGTGAGCACCCCGCCCTGATCGTCATGGATGTCCTCATGCCGGAATTGGACGGCCTGTCCGCCCTGCGCCAACTCCGTCAGGATCCGGAAACCTCCACCATCCCGGTGATCATGCTGACGGCCCGGGGGCACGTGATGACGCGGCAGGAGGCGGAGGAATCGGGCGCGACACTGTTCCTCACCAAGCCATTCAGTCCCAACCAACTCCTGCAGGACGCCCGCCGCCTGATCGAGAATCCCAGTCCGCCCCGACCTCCGGTGAGCCCGACCTGATCCAACCCCCTTGGCGTTCCCCATTGCGGCGGGTAGGTTGCCGCCGATGAATCTGCTGCCGTTGCACGAATTGCACGTCGCGCTCGGCGCGCATTTCACCGGGGTGAACGGCGTGGAGGTCGTGGATCATTGGGGCGATGTTCCGGCTGAACATGCCGCCTTGCGGGAATCTGCCGGGGTGATGGATCTCAGTTTTCGCGGCCGGATCTGCCTCACCGGTGCGGATCGCGTTCGCCTGCTCCATGGCCAGGTGACCAACGATATCCAGAAACTGCGTCCGGGCACGGGTTGTTATGCAGCGTTGGTCACCAACAAGGGACGGATGCAGGCAGACGTCTTTGCCTACGCGTTGAAGGACGAACTCCTGCTCGATTTCGAGCCCGGATTGGCGGCGGTATTCCAGCAACGGTTGGAACATTACATCGTGGCGGACGACGTGCAGGTGATCGATGTGGCGCCTTATTACGGTCTCCTGTCGGTGCAAGGTCCGCGGGCGGCGGAAGTGCTGGGAAAATTGGAACTCGGGGTGGCATTGCCGCCGGACCCCTTGCATCTGGTGTCGGTGGAGGTGACGGGGATGGGTGAAATCCCGGTGGTGAACCAGCCCCGATTGGGACGATCGGGTTATGAGTTGTTCGTCCCCACCGAGGCCCTGGCCGCCGTTTACGACCGGTTGGTGGCCGCCGCGCGAGCCTGCGGCGGGCGCACCGTCGGATGGCGAGCATGGGAACTGGCACGCATCGAGGCCGGTCTGCCGCGGTTCGGCTGCGACATGGACGAATCCAACCTGCCGCCCGAAACGGGGATCGGTGCCCGGGCAGTCAGTTACGAGAAAGGCTGTTATATCGGTCAGGAGATCCTGGCGCGTTTGCGCACGTATGGGCAGGTGGCCAAGGCGCTGCGGGGTCTCAGGATTGAGCCCGGAGGACCGCTGCCGGCGCGGGCCGACAAACTGTGGCGCGACAATCGTGAAGTGGGTTATCTCACCAGTGTGATCCGTTCCGAGGCGGCGGGCGGCGTGATTGCACTGGGCTATGTGCGCCGGGAATGTTTCCAACCGGGTACCGAATTGTCCGTCCGGTCCGAAGGCGGTGAATCGGTGGCACGAATCGTCGAATTGCCGTTTGTCGCCTGACACGCCGGCGACACTTCCAAGAAGAATAACCGCGGAGGGCACGGATTGGACGCAGGGTTGGCGATATCAGGAATCCGTGAAATCCGTGTCCAGTCCCCCCGCAGGTGTCGCAGGAGGACGGACGCAAATCGCCGCTGTCCATCGGGAGTGGGGACCCGTACGGTGTCGGTGGTTCCGGAAGGGCGGAAGGTCGCTCGCAGCTTCGGTTGCGGGAGGAAAGTCCGAACTCCAACAGGGCGCGAGGCCGCGTAACCCCGGTTCAGCCGGGGATACACTCGGGTGATCCGTCCCCAAGGGCGGGTCAACAGACAGTGCCACAGAGAATATACCGCCGGGTTCCGTTCGCGGAATCCGGTAAGGGTGAAAAGGCGGGGTAAGAGCCCACCGCCCGTCATGCAAATGACGGGGCATGGAAAACCTCCTCGGGAGCAAGGCCAAATAGGGGATCGTGGAACGGCCCGTTCCCAATCGGCGCAAGCCGGTTCGATCCCGGGTATCGGCCGCTCAGACAAATGACCTTCTCCCCCGCCTTCGGGCCGGGAAGACAGAATTCGGCTTACAGCCCTTCCGGAACCATTCCCCCGTATGCCGAGGTACGAGGGGGACCTGCTACTGCTCATTCCGCTGGGGTTCCGATCCCCGACTCAGGCATCCTGTCCCGGTGCACCAGGGTCCTGTCTTGATCACGGGCGGCGCCGGCTTCATCGGTTCCCATCTCGCCGAACGATTGCTGGCCGCGGGGGAATCCGTGGTCGTCATCGATGATTTTTCCACCGGCAGCCGGGGAAATCTTGCCGCCATCGAGGGAAACCCGGGGCTCAAGGTGATCGAAGCCCGGGTCTCAGCGTTTCCCGGGTTGTCGGAACTCATCGAAAGCTGCGGCTTTGTCTTCCATCTGGCGGCCGCCGTCGGGGTGGAACTCGTCGTGAACGCCCCGATCCACACGATCGAAACCAACTTGCGCGAGACCGAGGCCGTGCTTCATGCCGCCCAGAAACGGTGCACTCCGTTGCTCCTGACCTCGACGTCCGAGGTCTATGGACGGAGCGACAAGCCGTGGTTTGCGGAGGAGGATGATCTGGTCATCGGTCCCCCTTCGCTCAGCCGTTGGAGTTACGCCTGCAGCAAGTTGCTCGATGAATTCCTGGCCCTGGCCTTCCACCGGGAACGTCAGGTTCCGGTGACCATCGCCCGGTTATTCAACATCGTGGGGGCCCGGCAGACCGGCCAGTTCGGGATGGTTTTGCCGCGGTTCCTGGCGGCGGCCCGGCTCGGCAAGCCCTTGCGGGTTCATGGCGACGGCAGCCAGACGCGATGTTTCTGTCATGTCAGCGACTGCGTCGAGTCCCTGCTCCGGCTTCGCGACTGCCCGGCGGCCCGCGGTGAGGTGGTCAATATCGGCCACGACGAGGAGATCACGATGCTGGCCCTGGCGGAGTTGGTGTGTCGGACGATCGGCACAAGTCCGGGGATTGAGCGGATTCCCTATGAGGCGGCTTATCGCCCGGGGTTCCAAGACATGTCACGGCGTCGACCCGATGTGCGGAAGCTGGAGCGTTTGGTGGGGTTTCGGCCGAGCGCCGGGATCGCCGAGGTGGTGAAGTTGGTGGCCGATGGGATGTGACCGGTCGAACCGAAGATCACCGAGCCCGATCAACGGGGTGTGGGGGTCGGCCTGGCACCCGTGGGTGAAGGTGGGGCAAATGAAAAGGGCACCCGTTGCCGGGTGCCCTTATTTGGAGAAGTTTTGGATCAGGCGAACCGATCAGTTCGGCAGCGACCAACGGATGTCGTTGCCGGTGCTGGCGGCCTCGTCACGGATCGTCTCGCGGAAGCGGGACGAGGTGACCTGCTGCACGGAACCGTCGCCGAGCAGCGCGTTGCCGGCGCTGTCATGCGTGCGCGAGGTGAACCCGAAGTTCTTCTGGGCGTTCACAATCGCCAGGGCCTTGGCAGCGGTGATCTTGTATTCGTTCGGGCCGCCGGCGGGGACGCTGGTGGTGCTCACGATCGTTTTCGGGGCGGCGATCGAGTTATCCTCGGTGACATTGCGGTCGCCGGACAAGATCGTCTGGGGATTCTCTTCGGAAGCGCTGAGGCCGACGAAATAGCTCACATAGCGGTTACCCTGCGCCGGAGTCTTGACCACGGCCGTCCAGTTGGTGGCATCCAAACGGGGCAAAGTCTCACCTGCGAGTTGGCCGTCTGAAGGGCAGACGATGATCTTCGGGGTGGAGAGTTCGTTGGAGACTGCAGCGAAGTGCTGATAAGTCAGGGCTCCGTTGGTTTGGCTGCCCCCTTGGGCGGCATCGACATTCCACGGGAAACTCCCGTTGTTGTCGGTCGAGAAGATACGGAAGCCGAGGCCGACGTTCTTGAGGTTGTTGACGCACTTGATCCGTTGCGCCTTGGCTTTGGCTTTGGCCAAGGCCGGGAGGAGCATACCGGCAAGGATCGCGATGATCGCGATCACGACGAGCAGTTCGATCAGCGTGAACGCGCTGCGACGCTGGAAACGGGGACGGTTCATAGGATTTATGTGATTTAGCGGGCTTAACGCGGCGCGAACTCTAGTGACCCCACTTTCGGAGTGTCAACGCCTTTCCCAAGGTGAAGCAATGGCGATGCCATGACCTCGGATGTGTTGCCCATCAACGGTCTGGGCCGATTCGAACGGCCTTCATCGGTCGAAGATGGGGGCGGGTTCACGCATCCGGCGTCATTCTCGCGCACTCCCGACCGTATTCCGGGAGCTGGAGGCTCACGCGAAGCCGCGAGGCCGCAAAGAACCCAAACGCCTTGGGGAGGGCCGGGAATGTCGTCCGGGTTTCACCCAGCCGATCGGTCCGTGCCGCCCCATTCCCCGTTGTCTGGGCGCCTCCACCAGCTTCGTGTGGGTCCCGATTCCGTTTCGTCGGCAGCGGAAAGGTGGGATTCAAGCCGGTTGGAATCGGCGGGGGTTGTTTGGAATCGGCGGCCCTGCTCAAAAAACGCCACCCGAAAGGGGTCAGTATCGTTGTTCATGGAAAAGATGAACTTCTAAATAATTGAAGGATAATGGGATGGGTGGTTGTTTCCGAGAGATGGCATTCCCGCTGCTTGCGGCCTGACTGCCTGCCGACGTGGATGCGTCCCGGGCGCGATTCGAGCTGACCCGGCGGAGCGGATCGTTGCATGGGTTCCGGTCAGCACACTGCGCATGAAGAAGATCGAAGCAGTCATCAAACCCTTCAAGTTGGAAGAAGTTAAAGACGCTCTCCACGACGTGGGGATCGAAGGCATGACCGTCAGCGAAG
>JANYCC010000158.1 GCA_025360495.1 Verrucomicrobiota bacterium
CGTTGTTCGAGGAATTCCGTGTAATTGCCGGCGTACGGGAAGATGCGTTTCTGGGAGATCTCGTACACCTGGGTCACCACCTCGTCCATGAACTGCCGGTCATGCGAGATCAGTAGCACGGCCCCGGAATAGTTCTTCAGGTAATTCTGCAACCACAACAACGCGAGCAGGTCGAGGTGGTTCGTGGGCTCGTCGAGCAGGAGCAGGTCGGGTTCCATCACCAGCAACCGCGCCAGGTGGGCCCGCATGATCCAGCCACCGCTCAATTCCCGCGCCGGCCGGTTGAAATCCGATTCCTTGTAGCCCAACCCCGCGAGCATCCGCTTGGCCTTCGCCTCAGCCTGCGGATCCCCCAAGGCGTCGTGCTTGGCGTGGGCCTCCATGTATTCCGCCCCGTCCACCGCGCCGGCCGACTCCAATTCGTGCAGCCGTTTTTCCAACCGTGGCAGCTCGCCCGCCCGGCCCGTCGCCACCTCCAGCACCGTCTCGTCGCCGATGGATTCCCCTTCCTGGGGCAGGTAACCCACCATCGTCCAGAGGTCGCGCTCCACCGTGCCCTCATCGGCCTCACCCGTTTTTAAAATGATGGAAAACAGGGTCGATTTGCCGGTTCCGTTGGGTCCGACCAAGGCCACGCGGTCGCCGTAGTTGACCTGCAGGGACGCATTTTCGAACAGGGTCTTTCCGCCCCGGGAAACTTTGAGATCGCGGATGGTGAGCATGTGGAATCGTGACAACCGACCCGTGCATACTGGGGCAGGGAGGCCCTCCCACGCCAGTACCACCCTTGGGATTCGGAAAAAAAAGGGGCGCCTTCTCGGGTTGTGAGTGGGAAGACCGCCGGGGTTTTGAACAACCAAGGGCGCAAAGGGTGCGGAAAAAGAGAACACCCTCCCCGGCGGCGGCGCAAGGGAGGTGCGTTTCCGCGCCTTCAATCCTTTGCTGACTTCATGGGCTTTGCACCCTTGGCACCCTTTGTTGTTCAATCGCTCCGGCGGACTCCCCACGCCCCAACGACCATGAATCCTCTGTTCCATTTCGCGATGTGGTCGCTCCTTGTCGCTGCGGTTCAGGGCGGAGAGGCGCCGTCGGAAGCCGCAGCGACGGTCAAGGAAGCCGAACCGACCCCCTGGAAGCTCACCGCGGGTTGGTACCATTTCTCCAACGACACCGAGGCCGGCGACTTCAATCTGCGTTACTCGGCGAAGAACCTGGGCAATTGCTGGATCGGCTACTATCTGCCGGAGGGCCACGACCCGGATCAATGGCGCGCCGGTTGGGATTCCCAATTCAGCCTGGATCCGGTCCGGATCATGCCTTCCCTGCAGGTTGCCACCGGGGAATTCGTCGGTGGCAGCCTGGCGGTGGAGACCGGCACCGACTGGTTTGTCGGCGTCGGATACGGCCGGACCAATTTGCGGCCTTATGTGAACCTGAACTTCGATCCGAACGATTCCTATACGGTCAACGCCGGATACCGTTGGAAGAACGGGGCTTCGGCCAGCCTGTTGTGGGTCCAGGACATCCGGCAGAATCCGGACCAGAAACACCTTCACCTTATCGGCCGCACCCCCCTTCCCAAGGGATGTCGACTCACGATGGACGTCCTTTTCAAAACGGGACTTGTGGAGGGAAGAACAATCCATCGGGTCGGCGTTTCGGCCACCTATGATTGGCCGCGTTACTTCGTGCGAATGGCGTACGATCCACATGCCAATTTCGGGCCGGAGAATCTGTGGCGTTTTTCCACCGGCATCCGTTTCTGACGCGCCGGTCAACATTCCCTGCCAAAAAGGATCCCGGTTGACACAAACGGGAACGGCTCTTCAAATTTCCAGATCGGGAGGCGGTTGAATCTGAATCTTCATCTTCAATAACACGGTTAATATCATCATGGCCACAGAAGGTACGTTCACTGAATTGCGAGCCCGGAAGGCGGCGGAACTTCGCGAAATGCTGAAGTTGATCGAGGACGAGGACGGTCTCAAGAACCTGAAGGCGGAGGAGATCCGGACGCAGAGTCGGTTGGTGGAAATCCAACGGCAGATCGCCACCTATCATCGCATCCTGGACATCGGCCAACCCAAGCCCGTCGTCGCCCAATCTGTGGCCGCAGCCGGGGCGATCCCAAAGGCCCGCAAATCGCGCATGGACCGGGGGGACTTGAAAGCCAGGATCATCACTGCCCTCGGGTTGGCCGGCTCCCAAGGATTGAGCGTGAAGGAATTGGCCGAGAAGATTGATTATGGATATCAGTCTTTGAACACTTTCCGCAAGACGCCCGAGATGGAGGCCCTGCTGGAATCGGTCAAAGATGGGACGGCGATCTATCTGACTTTGCGACCGGGAGCGGCGGCGGCGAAAGACGACGGAAAGCGCCCCAAGAAGCAGTAGCCGCCGAGGTACGAGGCGGATCCTGGCAGCCCCCCAGGATTCCGCCTTCTTACGTCGTCGGCTACAGGTCTGGAGTAGCCGCCGAGGTACGAGGCGGATTCTGGCAGGCACCGGACCTTCACCTGCCCACGTCGTCGGCTACGAACCCTCATCCGCTGCCCCGCGGCTTGCCGGCCCGCATCACCCGCAACGTGCACCCGTTCCCATTCTCGAACGGCTCGACGCGCCCTTCGATTTCGAGCACCGGATGACGGATCGTGGCCAGTGCCTGGCTCCGGTAGCTGGCGGCAAACAGTTCGGTTTCAACCATGCCGGTGCGGTCGGCGATGGTCATGAACTTCATCGGTTCGCCGGTGGCCTGGTGATGCACCCGTTGTTCGACCACCAACCCGCACATCACCACCGTCTGACCCACGAACTCCGACAGTCGGGCCACCGGACAATAGCTATCCCACGCGATGCCGGGAAACAGGTCGAGCGGATGCCCGGAGATCGGGAACCCGAACAGGTCATTTTCCCATTCCAGACGTTCGTGATGGGTGGGTTCGCGCAGGCTGACTTCCGGAAGCCGATCCAGACCCGGTGGAGGCAACAACCACCCCTGGCCGTGGGCGTGCGGGTCACCAAAGGCACGGTGAAGAAACTGCGCCTCCCAGAATTGTTCAGTGCGGGGCCGGTCGAACCCGTCCAATGCCCCCGCCCGGATCAGTGCTTCCAGTTCTTCGGCCTGCGGAACAACCCGCCGGGCGAAGTCCGCCAGGGACAGGAAGGGAGCCCGGCGGCGTTCGGCCAGCAACGCCCCGGTGGTCCGCTCCGTCAGGCCTTTGAGCCGGGTCACGGGAACGCGGATCGACCGGTCGGATTCCACCTCAAACTTCGGGCCGGGTTGGTTCACGGTCGGTGGCAGCAGGTGCAATCCCAGCCGCAAACATTCGAGGACATAAACCAGCGGATTATAGAATCCCTTGCCGTGGGTGAGCACGCCCGCGAGGAATTCGGCGGGGTGATGGCGCTTCATCCAGGCGCCCCAATAAGCCTCGACGCCGTACGCCGTGGAATGCGCCTTGTTGAAGGCATAACCGGCAAAGCCCGCCACCAGTTCCCACACTTTGGCCGTCTTTTCGGGCGTGTGCCCCCGCGCCCCCGCACAGGCAAAGAATTCCCCCTTGAGCTCCGCGATGACGGCGGTTTTCCCCTTGTTCAATGCACGCCGCAAAATGTCCGCCCGTCCCCCCGGCAGCCCGGCGAACGCCTCGCTGATCTGGAGGATGTGTTCCTCGAAGGTGACGAGTCCGAAAGTGCTCCGCAGACACGGTTCCAACGACGGATGCGGATACGTGACCGGCTCGAAACCCTGATAACGGCGGGTGAAGGTGCGTTTGTTGTTTTCGTTCGCCGCGCCCGGCCGGATCACCGCGACGATGCCGATGATCCCGTCGATCTCCCGCACGTTGGTCATCTGGCATAAGGAGGTCATGGCCGGGCTTTCAATATGGTGGACGGCCCGCGCACCACCCCCGGCAATCATGTCCCACACCAGGGGATCGTCCCATGGTTCCAACGTCGCGAAATCCACCGTCACCCCGCGCCGGGCCAAGGATTCCTTCGCGTCACGCAACACCGCCAAGCCGCCTTGCGCAAGCACGTCGAGTTTCACCAACCCGATGGCCTCCACCGCGTCCATGTCCAGGTGGGTCGTCGGATAACCTTTGGCCGATATGAAGGTCGGCGTGAGCTCGTGCATGGGCTGGCGCGAGAGCACGACCCCGCACGGGTGCATCTTCGGATTGCGGGGCACGCCGTCGAGCAAGGCGGCCAGTTCCAAGGCGGTCCGGAACGGTTCCTCGTCCAGCGGCAGTTCGCTGCATTCGGGATTTCCGCGCAGGTGTTCCACCAGGTTTCCGGCGTGGGTCCACGGGAAGTGTTCGGTGAAGCGGCGGACCTGCTGTTCCGCCACGCCCAGCACCTTCGCAATGTCCCCGAACGCCGCGCGCGCCTGATAAGTCGAGAAGCCGCCGACAATCGCGCAACGTTCCCGGCCATAACGCGCAAAAACAAGTTCCACCACGTCGTCCTTCCGGTCGTGCGGAAAATCGATGTCGATGTCCGGGAGCTTCTGCAGCGCCATGCGTTCGCGGTTCAGGAAGCGCTTGAAATAAAGGTCGAACCGGATCGGGCAAACATCACTGATACGAAGGCAGTAACAGACCAGGGAATCGGCGGCGGAACCGCGCGTGATCCAATCGATACCATGGGCGCGACAGTCTTGGAGGATTTCCCAAACCACCAAGAAATAAGCTTCGTAACCGACCTCCATGATGATGCGCAGTTCCTCGTCCACCTGGGACGCAAACTGCGGGGCGCGCGCACCATAACGTTCCTGCAACCCGAGGAGGACCAACCGGCGCAGGAAGTCGCGCGGTCTGGAACCGTCGGGCGTCACGAAGTCCGGGAATTGTGGCGGACCGAACGGGAATTCGAAGGTGCAACGTCCGGCGATTTCCAATGAGTTTGCGGCCCATTCGGGATGTCGCGCCCACCACGGCGCCGCTTCCGCCGGGGACCGGAAATGGAACCGCCCGTCCTGTCGTTTGTCCGCGTGAACCTGTCGGAGCAAGGTGCGGGTGCGGATGCTTTGCACGATGTCGTACTTCAACCGGTCATCGGTGCTGGCGTGACGCACAGACGGACAGGGCACCATCGGGAATCGCCCGGGAACCTTGGTGGCCGCCTGATAGAAGCTGCCGGGAAAAAGGTCCGCCAACGTGGGATCGTCCGACACGGCCAGCAACCCCCCGGTCCAACCTTCAAGATCCCGGCGCTGAAACGGTGCGATCTGCCGGCGGGCCACCGAGGCCTCGTCGGGCGCGGTCCGGTCATTCGGGCGAGAGAGAACGCGGCAGAGGTTTGCATAACCACGAGCCGTGGCGGCGTAGATGAGCAGCGTATGACCCCCAATGCGCAACTCCGCACCCAGGAGGGGTTGGATTCCCGCCAGCTGGGCGGCCTGCACGAATTCGGCGGATCCGTGAAGATTGCCGCTGTCGGTCAATGCCACGGCGGGCAACCCGTGCTTCACCGCCAATTCCACGATGGCCGCCGGCGACAGGGTTGAATCCAGGAAGGTGTAATGACTGTGGACGCGCAACGGCACGAACACGGTCCGTTTCGGCGTCACGCGCACCACGATCTTCAGCGCCGGGGGAGGAACGACGGTCGCGGAACGTGGAGGGGCGGCCGGGTACGCCGCGGGTTGTTCGCGCAGGGTGAAATCGTGGCCGCGCAAGATGACCGACTGTCCCCGCGACTTGCGGAGATCGTCCACCACCCGGGCCAACCGCTCGTTGGCCCCTTGCCGGCGCGCGTCGGCTTCCAAGGGCAGCTCGAGGCTGAAACGACCATCGTGAATGTTGGACAACTTGAGTGAGACAAGCCGGAGACTGACACGCCGTCGCCACGCCCGCCGGAGCAGGATTCCCAGGCGGCCATACACATCGGTTTCCAGCGCGGTCGGTTCGCGGAGACTTTCCCCGCACTGATCCTCGTCCATGTCGTTGTAGCGCACCTTCACCGTCAACGTGCGCACGGTGTGATGTTCAGCGCGGACCCGGGCGAAGAGATGATCGGCCATGCGGCGCAAGGTGGCTTCGGCGAAACCTTCGTCCGTCACGTCGGCGGCGAAGGTCTGCTGTTCGCTGAACGACTTGGCGGCCTCCCGGAGCGCGACCACGGGCCGTTCATCAATGCCCCGGGCGAACTGGCGGAGACCGAAGGCCTGGCCGCCCACGATCAATTCGAGCAGGTCGACGGGCGTGACCGCGATCTGGGCGACGCTGGCCAATCCGGCGGAATCAAGGCGTGCGGAGGTTTTCGGCCCGATGCCCGGGAGCCATTTGTTGGCGAGCGGCGCGAGAAACTCCGCCTCCCCGCCGGCGGGCACCTCGGCGAAGGCGGCGGGTTTATATAATTTGGCGGCGATCAGGCTCACCAGTTTGTTGCTGCCGATGCCTTCGCTGACGCTGATCTTCAGGCTCTGGCGGATGGCGTCGCGAATGATGATCGCCACCGCGCGGGCCGGCTTGGGACTGGCGGACAGGTCAAAGTAGCCCTCGTCCACGGAGGCGATCTCCACGTCGGGCGTGAAGTCCTGGGCGTAGGAGAACATCCACCGGCTGAACTGCTCGTAACGCTCGAAATCGCCGGGCAGGACGATCAGGCGCGGGCACAGGCGGCGGGCCTGCACGGTGGGCATGGGCGTGAACACCCCGAAATTGCGTGCCTCATAGCTGGCGCTGGCGATGATGCCGCGCTTCTCGCCGCCCACGGCCACCGGTTTGCCCCGCAGGCCGACGTTGGCCGACTGTTCCACCGACGCATAGAACGCATCGGCGTCGAGGTGGACGATGGTGCGCAACACCGGTTCATTTCGCCTTGCGGATGAGGGCGCGGAACACCCCTTGGACCATGAGTTCCTCGGCGGGAACCAGGTCGGGATACTTGGGGTTCTCGGCGCGGAGAAACGCCTTGGGACCTTTCATGACGAAGGTTTTCAAGGTGCTTTCGCCGTCGATCAGGGCCGCCACCACCTGGCCGTGACGGGGTTCCAGCCCGTGTTCCAGCAGCACCAGGTCGCCGTCAAGAATCCCGCGACCGATCATGGAATCGCCCTGCACCCGGAGGGCGAAAGTGCGGGCGGTGGCCTTCAGTTGCAGTTCGTCCAGGTCCACGGTGACGCATCCGGAGGCTTCCTGCCGGCGGTCGGCGGGTGATCCGGCCGGGATGCTGCCGTAAATGGGGATGTCCGCCGTGCGATGACGGGGCGGGGCGGAGGTGGCGGTGGGAGCGGGCCGCAGGGAGCGGGCCTTGCCGGCGTCCCGGACCAGCGCGCCCTTGGTGACCAACGCCGCGACGTGGCAGGAGGCGGCGTACGGGCTGGCGAAGCCGAAATGCACCGCGATCTCCCGGTGGGTGGGGCAGGGCCGGTTCCGTCGCATCTGTTCGGCGATGAAATCCCGCACGTCCCGTTGCTTATCGGTCAACCTCGTCACTGCTGTTCACCTGAACAGTAGGACGCGCATCCGTCAATCGCGGGTTATTCACAAGGGGATCCGCCTGGCGCGTAGCCGCCGAGGTACGAGGCGGATCCCACCCGGCCCGTAGCCGAGGTACGAGGCGGACCCCCGACAGGCCATGCGGGATCCGCCTCAGGACTTCGTCGGCTACGGGTTGGTAGCCGAGGTACGAGGCGGACTCCTGACGGGCCACGCGGGATCCGCCTCAGGACTTCGTCGGCTACGGGTTGGTAGCCGAGCCGGGGTCTTTGGTAGGGCGAGGTTCCACCCGAGCCGCTTGGGAATCCGGGGCCGGGCCATGCCAGGATGCGGCCGGGTTCCAAAGACCGCGAAGCGGACGCTTGCGCGAGTCCGAGGCTCTTTGGTAACTTGCGGCGTCGTGAGGTTGGTGATCAGGTTGCGCACGTGGCGGAATTGGCAGACGCGCTAGATTCAGGTTCTAGTGAGTAACATCGTGCAGGTTCAAGTCCTGCCGTGCGCACCAACCCCCTTTCGGAGGGGTTGTTCTCACCACCCCACCCGGACGCTCAGTTTGGCCCCGAACCGGTTCTTGTAGAATAACTGCCGGTTTTGGACTCCATATTCGTGGACCAGTTTGGTGAGTTTCACGTCGTAACAGCAATATTCCGCGATCTCCAGCATCCGCCCTTCCCGGAACCACTGGATCGCCTGCAATCCCTCGGCCGTTTTCTCCAACCCGAAGGTCGCCCCGGCAATGGAATCCAGCGACAACCGGTGCTTCAACGTCTCGGTGATCGTCACCAGCATGTCCAGGGTCGGCAATTGGCTCAGGTCGAACACGGTGTACCCATGGAGCACCTCGTAATCGAAACGCAGCACGTTGAAGCCCACGACCAGATCCGCCCGCTGCAACTCCCGGATCAGTTCATCAACCTCGCGTTCCTGGTAGATCTGGTAGCCCCCACGCCGGGTGCTGTACGTCACCCCCACGCTGAGCTTCAGGTCGCGGATCTTGTCCCAGCCTCCCACCTCGTCCGCCGACTTCTGGGTCTCGAGGTCGAAATAGACGATGTTTTTCACCTCCGGGGATTTCCGGGAATCTCACGGCCACCGCAAGGCTGAAGTGTGCCGAAATGAGGGATGAGGGTGTTTTCAACCGTCCACCGGCACCACCAGGACCGGGCAGCGCGCCCCCCGGACCACGCGCTCGGTCGTGCTGCCCCGCAACGCGTCCAGCAGGCTCCGTTGCCCGCGTTTCGCCATCACGATCAGGTCCGCATTGCAGGCCTCGGCGGATTCCAGGATATGTTCCACGACGGGTCCCTCCCACGACTGCGTTTCCCAAGTCCAACCCGCATCGGTCGGAGGTTGCAATCGCGGGGCGTCACTTTCCGGGCCCACATGCAACAGGATGAAGTGCACGGCCGGACACCCCAATGCGCGGGCCAGGCGTGCCGCGGCATCGAGCGCCGATTGCGGGTGCGGCACGCGATCCACGGGCACCAGAATCGTCTCCAGCACGACCCGTCCGGTGTCGCCCCGGATGAAACCGAGCACCCGACGGGGGACGAACAACGTGTCGGCGTGCCCGGCCCGCGCGATCGGTTCGGCCAGGGCATGGTGAAGCCATCGACCCACCCCCGACCGCTGATGGGTCGCCAACACGACGATATCCGGGCGATCCTCGCTGACGTGGCTGAGGATTTCCTCCGCCACACTGCCGCCGCGACGCCGGAGCTTGTGGACGCGAAGGCCGGCCGCGGTCACGTCGTCACGGCTGGCGCCGCGTGGAAGGGCACCCCAAGCCTCCAAGGTCTGGCGCACCCGGGGAAAGTCGGTCCACTCGGATTCCGCGGAACTGTCCGTGACGTGCAGGAGGCTCAGTTTGCCATGTGCGGCGAGGGCGATGCGGAGCGCATGCTCGAACGCGTGTTGGTCGCCTTCGGAAAAATCCGAGGGATGGAACACCGATTGGATGGGCGAGGTCTTCATGGATCTATGAAGGAATGCTGGGCCTATCGTCGGCTCCTGGCTCAACCGGGATTGGCGGGCCCCTGCCGAAAAATGCGAATCCGGCGCGTAGCCGCCGAGGTACGAGGCGGATTCCGGCAGGCGGATCCCGGCAGGCGGATTCCGGCAGGCGGATCCCGGCAGGCGAGGCGGGGCGGACCTTTCTGGCTGGGGCAAAGAGAGGCCGGCTTTTCCTGTTTCGTGCGTTTCGTGTGTTTCGTGGGCAATCCCTCCGATAGCCGTCGCGGGATCCGCCTCGTACCTCGTCGGCTACGGGATTGGGGTCCGCCTCGTGCCTCGGCTACGTATTTCGGTTTCAAATCGGTGCCCGTTGCTGGCCCAATCACGGCATGTCGTCCCCGTCCCCCCGCCGTCCCTGGCCGATCCGGCTCGCCCGCGCCATCGCCTGGGTGGTGCTCACACTGGTCGTGTTGCTCACCGCCCGCATGCTCTATGTGTTCCGCGACCGTTTCCCGGGCTATCGGGTCGAACTGGCCCTCCCCCGCCAGGAACCCGCGGCCGGCACACCCCTGCGCGCCGGATTCGGTCGGGTGGACATCACCCCGCCGATCGGGGATCCCGCCCATCCGGTGTGGATGGCCGGCTTCAGCAACGGACGCGCCGCCACCAATGTCCACGACCCCCTCCAGGCCGTCGCCCTCGTGGTCGACAATGGCCGCGTCCGGTTGGGGATCGTCGCGCTCGACGCCATCGGGTTCTTCCATGACGACGTGATCCGGGTGCGTGAACGGGTGCCGGCCGACTGGAAGCTGGATTATGTCGTGGTGTGTTCGACCCACAGTCATTCCACGCCCGACCTGATGGGGTTGTGGGGGCCCGACGTCCTGCATAGCGGAGTGGATCCGCAATATAAGGAACGGGTGATCGAAGGTGCCAAGAAAGCATTGGGGGACGCCGTGGTCGCGCTCCGGCCCGCCCGTCTCGCCTTGCATGAGATCAAGGTGGACCCGACCGGGTTGGTGGCGGACACGCGCAAGCCCGTGGTGTTCGACCCCGACCTGAGGGTGATGCTGTTCACGGAGGCGGAGGGACCCGGTGTGATCGGATCGCTGGTCGGGTGGGCGAACCATCCGGAGACGCCGTGGTCGGGGAACCAGGAACTCACCGCCGATTTCCCGGGCGTGATCCGCACGGCGTTGGAAAAAGGGATCATTTATGACGGGCAGGTCAAGATGCCGGGGCTCGGGGGGACCCACCTGTTTGTGAACGGGGCGGTGGGCGGGCTCATGACCACGCATCCGAGCATCACCGTCCGGGACCCTTTCCTGGAACGTGATTTCAAGGAACCCTCCCACGACAAGACCCGGGCCGTCGGACATCAGTTGGTGAAACGCATCCTCGAACGGGTCCGGGCGGGCGAGGTGCCGTCGGCGTCATCGGTGCCGATCTCGATCCATGCGCGGACGCTGGAACTGAAACTGGCGAACCGGGGATTCATGGTGGCCGGCCTGCTGGGCCTGCTCGAGCGTGGACATTCGCACTGGATGCAGATGCGCTCCGAGGTGGCCTTCCTGACCATCGGGGACGCCAGCATCGCCTGCATTCCCGGCGAGATTTATCCGGAGATCGTGAATGGCGGCATCGTGCGCGCGCCGGGGGGCGACTATGACATTGAGCCGTTGGAGATCCCGCCCGTGCGCGACCTGATGCCCGGTCGGGTGAAGTTCCTGTTCGGTCTCGCGAATGACGAGATCGGTTATATCATTCCCAAATCCGAATGGGATCAGAAGCCGCCGTACTTATATGGGGCGAAGGGGGCGCCTTATGGGGAGGTGAATTCTGTCGGACCCGAGACGGCGTTCCAATTGCACCAGGCGATCCGGGCACTGATCGATGAGGAACAGACCTCCCCCAGATGATCGGCTGGTTCCCGAAGTGACGCGGATTCATTCCTCCCGGGTCTCGAGGAGTGGCGGGAAGTGATTGATCCGGATCCAGTCGCACAGGGATCGGATCATCGCTGCCAACGCCTCCAGGTTGGTGGGCTTGACCAGAAAGGAATTCGCTCCCAAATCGAAGGCGTGCGCCACGTCGTCACCGTGCAACGAGGCGGACAGGATGATGATCGTCAGGCGTTTGAGCAGGGGTTGGTTGCGCACCCAGAACAGGACATCGAAGCCGTCGAGACGGGGCATGTTGAGGTCCAGCAACATGACGGTCGGCAGGGGGAATGCCGTGCGGTCCTGGTAGGGGCCTTCCCCTTTCAGATAGGCAATGGCCTCCTCACCATTGCGGACCTCCCGGAGTGGGAAGACGCTCCCGGCCTTCTTGAAGGCCGAGCGCATGAGCAGGAGATCGTTCTCGCTGTCCTCCACCAGCAGGATTGTGGGGAGTTCGCTCATGGCTTCGACACGGCCCGCAATTCACACCAGAACCGGGTGCCCTGAACTTCGCCCGGCAGCGACTCCACCCCCACCCGTCCGCCCATCCGTTCGACCCCGTTCTGGACAATGGCCAGGCCGATTCCAGCCCCGGCATACCGGTCTCCATTCAATCGGGTGAAGAGCCTGAAAACCTGGGATTGATGGGCGATCGGGATGCCGAGGCCGTCGTCCTCCACCCAGACGCGGAGGAATTCCCCACGGGTTTCCGTCCCCAACCGCACGATCGGTGGGCGGTCCGAGCGGGAGAATTTCAAGGCATTGGCCATCAGGTTGAACAAGACCTGGGCGAGGGTCGCTTCGTGGGCCAGCACGACCGGCCACGGCCCGGGGGCTTCCAAGAGCGCGCGCTTCTCTGAGATGTCCTCCTTCAGGCGGAGCACGACCGACTCAACGACCGGCCCGAGGTTGACCGAAGTCAGTTCGATCCGTTGCTGGCTGGTGCAACTGAAGGCGAGGAGGTCGATCAGCAAGGCATCCATGAACCGCGCCGATTTCTGGATGCGTTCGGCGTAGCCCCGGCAGGTTTCGTTCAGGGTCCCGCCCGCTTCCTCCAGCAGCAGCGATGAGAATCCCTCCATGGCGCGCAGGGGAGCCCGCAGGTCGTGGGCGATGGAATAGACAAAATCCTCCATCCGGTTGTTCGCCGCGGTCAGTCTCGAGGTGCGCTCGTCCACCATGGCCTCGAGTTGGCCGGCGCGATAGACCAGCGCGGCCTGCGTCCGGCGCACGAGCGCCTCGACTTTTTTGTGCTCGTCCGCCTCCACCATCAGTCGGGCATTCACCGATTCGGCGGCGTCGGTGAGTTCGTGCTGGTGCAGGGATCCCAAAAGAAGCGCCTCATTGATTGCGAGGATCCTTTCCGGGAGTCCCGCCCCATCGACCACCTTCAGAATGGCTCCCACCGTGCGTCCGCCCGCCTTGAGGGGCCATACGATATAAGACTGGATCGGGGAGGCCAGGTCGGGCGACTCCGGGTGCGGGTCCGCAGAACTCGCCGGTTCACCCGTGAGGAAAACCCGGTCGAGGAGGGTCACCCCGTGAGGCAGTTGGGGCAGAAGATCTCCAAAGGGATGTCCGACGAGCTGTTCCCGGGGTTTGGCCAGCAGGCGGCCGAAGGCGGGATTGACATAACAAACGATCAGGCCGGGCCCCTCGACCGCCAACATCGGCAGGGGTGAATGCTCGGCGACGGCGCGGCAGGCGGCCGCCAGGTCGGAGGACGGGTTCGCCAGAGCCGCTGTGTTTTCAGGCGCCATGATGTTTCCTCATTTCACCGCCTTGGGTTCCGGCGGGGCTTCGTCCGCCTGCGCCTTGCGCGGACCGGTTTGATAGGGGATGCCGGTCGTCAGGCCCTGGTAGTCGGTGCTTCCTGGACGGAGGAGCGCCACCCCCTTATTCGTGATGACATATTCCCGGATGTCTTTGCTATGATTGCCGCCCCGCATCTTGATCACGACCATCATCTTGCGAAGCTGGCCGTCGATCTCCGCATAACGGAGCCGGATGATGTCATCGGTGAGAAACGAAATCGCATAGCGACTGAATGCCAGTTCGGTGAAGGTGTCCTCCACCTCGACCGTGCTGAGGATGGTGAGCCCCGCACCGGCCAGGGCCCCGATCATCCGATAGAGGGACTCGCGGAACTCGGCGCGGAAGCCCGGGGCCAACGCCGTCTCAAAACCGACCAATGAATCGATGACCAATCGTTTGGCGCCGATCCGACCGATGGCATCCAGGATTTCCTGCATCGTTTCATCCACCGAAAGGTCGAGCGGACGGAGATAAAGCGTTTCCAGCGTCCCTGTTTTCAAAGCTTTTTTGAGATCGAGCCCGAAAGTTCCCGCCCGATGTGCGTAGCCTTCGGGGCGTTGCTCGAAAATGGCCATGATCCCCGGTTCGCCCTGACGCAGTCCCTCGGCGATGAACTGGGTCGCCAGGACCGATTTCCCGGTTCCCGAAGGGCCGGCCACCAGCAGGCTGTCGCCTTCGAAAATGCCCCCGCCCAGCATCCCGTCCACTGCGGGAACGCCGATCGACAGGCGCCGTCGGGACTGCGGTTTCATCGTGCTGCCGACCAATTCCAGGGTGCGCGAGAAGGCTTGCAGTCCGTTCTGGGTGATGCGGATCGTATGCCATCCCGGCACGGACGCCTGTCCGCGCAATTTCATGACCCGCAATTTCCGGACGACCGAATTCCGGTCCGACACCTGCGACAGCCAGAGGATGCCATCCACCAGGGTGAACAGGGGGTTGTCGTGGATCTCTTCCTCCGCATATTCGCCCACCAGGAACGTCGTGACCTGCCAACTGGTCAGCACTTCGGCCAGGCGGTGGACGAAGATCAGCGTCTTCACCTCGCCGACCTCGCAGATCGACTTGCGCACGATGGTGCGGAACGAATCGATCACGACGATGGCGGGGTGGGTGGTTTCGACATGCCGGGTGATCTCCTTCAGCAGCACGTCCAAATCCTGGTCCATCACCACATCGGACAGGTTGATGAACCGGATGTCCTTCCCCAACCTGGATTCGTCGAAGAAGCTGTATTGTTGCTGGTAGCGCAGCATTTTCAGGACGGGTTCGCCGAGGACGGTGAAATACACGACCGGCCGCTTCGGTGTCCCGTTGGCAAACGCGATCTGGTGGGCCAGCGTCGTCTTGCCGCATCCGGGCGAGCCTCCGATGATGGTCAGCGAAAACTCGGGAACACCACCGCCCACAATCTCATCGAGCCCCCGCACACCGGTCGGCAATTTGCGGATCGCGACGCCGTGCGGTTGGCCTGCCGGGCCCGCTGTTGCCCTGGTCTTCGCGACCTTGACTGGATTACTCATGGGTGGCTCCCGGGTTGGGGTTCAAATCGTCGGACCGAACTGGAGACCAGACCTCGCGCACCAGGTTCAATGTGATTTTCTCGCCAATGAAGGCGACCAGCAACTCCAGCAAACGGGCCGACAGAACCAACTGTCCCTCCCGGAAATCGTCCGCAGTGAGCCGGGAGTGGAATTCGTCCATCCCCTCAAGGCTCCCATCCGGTTGGATCTGCAAGCCCCGCAACCACGGGACTTCCATGCTGGCCAGCGCGAGGGCGCGGGAATGGAGCGCATGAAAGCCGCCATTTCCCGCCAAGGTTGAAAGTTGCGGGCGCAGCTTCTCGGCCAGATAAGATTCCGAAGGCGGGTGGTTCCGGAGACCGGTCGCGCCCGCCTCTTCATAAGCCATGAGGGCGGCGGCGAAACGGCGCATTTGCGGGGAAGCCCGGCTCATGACTGAGGTGGCCTTTCAGGTTGTTTCCGCGGCGGGCGACCTCCGGGGGATGCCGGGGCGGTGCGGGTTGCGTTGGCCCTGCCATCGGGATCCAAGTGTGGCCGGGGGATCGGGTTTGTGAAAAGTGACATGGCAGGACGTCTGGGCGGGCAGGTGGCTCAAGGTCAACCACACTCTAATTCAATGGCGCATAATCCGTGGAAATCTGTCAACGCGAATTCGATGACCCACGCCATCGGGGACCCATCCCGGCATGGCCCGCAAAAGATGGCACCGGGCCGGCTCGGGCGGAGCCGGGGGGCAATAACGAAAAACCCCCGGCCCGTTGCAGAAGGCATACGATCGGGGGGGTGCTGCGCGGAGGCAATGGGGTGTTCTCCCCATGCCCATAAGTTGCCTCAGGGCGCGATCGCCTTGATTAGATAATATCGCGGCACATCGGCAACCCCCTCATCCGAGTACGTCGTCCGGTTTCCAAACGCGCGGATCTGCTGCACCTCGATCCAGTCCGGCGCGTCGAGACGATCCTTGCGCAACACGCGGTACACGACATTGGAGACACTGTTCCAGGTGATCGACGGAATGAGCCGCACCTGCACCGCGAATCCGCTCAGGGGATCCAATGGGTTGGTGCCGTTCCCGAACTCCTGCAGATTGTTGGCCCCGTCATTGTCGGGGTCGGCCTCGGCGGCAACCCGGGGATCGGTCAGGTAACCGGGTCCGAAATATTGCTGGCGCCAGGCGGCGGAGATCCCGTCGTTCAGGGCATAAACCCGGAGGTATTCCGCCTTATAAACCGCCGAGGTGGCCACCCCGTCGGTGAACACCCGCGCCTGGAGCACCGTGGCGGCCTTGAACTCGAGGGGACCCGTGTATTTCGCCGAGGTCGCCAACGGTTCCGTGCCGTCGATGGTGTAACGCACATCGCGTCCCAGCGATCCGAAGATCTGCACCAAAACGTGGTTGGTGAAAAAGCCGCCCACCGGGTTCAGAACCAGTGATTCCGCCGAGCGATGGATCAACTGGAGCCCGTTGAGGCAGGCATAGGAGGTCATGCCGGGCTTGGCGGTCAGCACCAAGGGCTGATCGGCTTGGACCAACACATTGGAATAAAGGACGTACTGCGCCCCCTCAACCCATGCGATCTGGGTCCAGCTTCCGTCGGTCGCCGTCGCCTTGTCCCCATAATCATTCCCGGCGGACATCAGGTTGAACACGGTGTTTTCCTCGTTCGGCGGTCCGCCGTGTCCATAGGCGTAAACGTCATAGAGGCCGTCGGCGAGGTTGGTGACCGTGACCGTGACATTTGGATTCGGGGTCAATGGGTACAGGAAGATCCCGAACATGGGGTCCAGATTCCCGTTGGCCCACGCCCCGGCGGCGTTGCCCACCAGCAAGCCCGCCGAAGAGGGGGTGCCATCGGACAATTTCAACGGGGCCAGGGCACCGTCGTTGCGATATCCGCCTCCCGGGATGTCGCGGCTGTAAAGGTTCCAGACATCGGAAGGGGCGATCCCGACGGCGGCGGGGCCGGTCCTCACCGTGCTGCCATCCGTGCCAAAGGCGATGTCGATCAGTTGGGGGAGG
>JANYCC010000186.1 GCA_025360495.1 Verrucomicrobiota bacterium
GCCACCTGCCTTCTGGGCGCGTTCGCCGGCTTGCTCCTGCGACGGACGGACCTGCCGGACTTCGGGAAGAGCCTCTACCTTGGCACGGCGGGGATCGCGCTTGTCCTCGTCGGGTTGGGTTGGGGCATGGAATTCCCGGTGATCAAGAAGCTGTGGTCCTCGTCCTTCGTCCTCGTGGCCGGAGGTTGGAGCCTCCTGTTGCTCGGCCTGTTCCACCAGGTCGTGGATGTCTGGAAGATCCGTTGGTGGTGCCGTCCCTTCCTATGGATCGGCATGAACGCCCTGACGATCTACCTGGCGGCGAACATCCTGGGCACCAATGGCGGCTTCCAAGGGATTGCCACCCGGGTGTTGGGCGGTCCGGTGAAGGACGCCTTGGGCAGCTTCGGTCAACCCGCGATCGCGATCGGCGGCCTCCTGGTCATGCTGGCCTTCGCACGGTTTCTGTACCGGCGGGGTGTGTTCC
Source organism: Verrucomicrobiota bacterium (assembly GCA_025360495.1). GTDB lineage: Bacteria > Verrucomicrobiota > Verrucomicrobiia > Limisphaerales > UBA9464 > UBA6176. The sequence goes on from JANYCC010000186.1 coordinate 467, forward strand.
TCCGGTTGTAAGGCCCCTCACCGCTCGGTCCAATGCCGGAATCCAGCGTCTCCGTACGCACCTTGGGCCAGCAATTCGTACCCCGCCGTCAAGGGATGGCTGGCGTCGGCATAAAGGGGGCTGGGCAACGCCTCGGGAACCCAATGGGGGATCTGACGCTGCACCAGCCAGGCTGCGATGCCGTCCCGGATCTTCCGATACGCCGGGCGATTCCCTTCGACGAGTTTGTGTTCGTTGAAGGGGCCGACGACCACGAACACATCGTTGCCCCGATCCTGAAGCAATCCCACCAGGCGCTGGAACGCGGCCCATTGCATCGAGGCGTCCAGATCGACCCATTCAAAGCGCGTGTCCCCTTTGCCCTCCTTCGACCACGGCCGGTGCCGGGGACTGTCCGGACCGCGTTGGGGATCCGTGTCGGGTGCGGGTGGCACGGTCAGTGAGACCTGCGCCAGAGGATTGGCCAACGCATGGGGATAATGCGGGGGATCGGATCCGTCATCCGCGAGGGTCCAACCGGGGAGGCTCCTCTGGTCGAAATAGGCATCCTGCAAGTGATCCACCCAGGCCAGGAAGGGGACCCGGTTCTGGATCAGTGCCCCGAGGCGTTCGTTGGCGTCGGCCCGATAGCACGGGATGCGCGGTCGGAATTGTGGGACGAGGCGCGAATGATTGAAATGTTCCTCCTTGTCCGAGCTCAGGTCCGCCTGGGGACTCGTCATCCAAAGCAGGTTGCAATGCAGCAGGACTTTCTGGCCCCGGGGCAAGGGGGCGTAGTGACGGACGAGTCCTTCCAAGGCGAGGGGAAACATGCCGTTGACCCCGCCGTTGATGAACCGGTCCCCGGATCCCGTCCCACGATTCAGGAAATGGGACCAGGTGCCGTCGGGCCGGACATATTCGCCCCAGACGACGGAATCGCCGACCAGGATGATGTTCTTGGGGACCGCGACCTGGCGCACCCGCTGGGAATAGAGCCAGTAATCCCGGCTGAGGGCATAGGGCAACCGATAGTCCGGACCGGTCTCAAAGTGCTGCAGCCGGGCCCAGAGCCAGGGGGTCAGCGACAGGGCGGGCACCACGAAACCCAAGAGCACGAGCCATTGTTTCCCGGTGAGGCGGAGGTCGGCGGCCCCGAACGGCATCGGGTCGGGGGCGTCGGATCCCACGGTTGATTCCTGGGGTTTCATGGCGCCTCAGAATTGGAAATAGATGAACGCACCGCCGCCGGAGGAACCGAGCAGCAGGCAACCCACCATGAACAGCGCCGTCGCGACCCGCAGGGCCGGGGACTTGAGCCGGGCTTGGAACCGCGACTCAGAGAGTTGTTCATAGAGCCAGTAGAGGACGATGAGACCGAGCAGGAGGGCCGGGATCTGGGGACTGTCCCAGGCGGCACCCGCGATGCGCCGGATTATGAGCAAGGCGGTCGGGAGCGAGTCGGCCCGGAAGAAGATCCATGTGAACGAGACGAAGGCGAACACCCCGGCCTGTTTGATCGGTGCGGGGACCCGCTCCTGATAGAATGCCGACCGTTCCAGTTCGCGGGTTATCAGGACCCCGAGGCCGTGAAGCGCACCCCAGATGACGAAGGTCCAGGCCGCGCCATGCCAAATCCCCGAGATCAGGAACGTGATCAGCAGGTTCCGGTAGGTCCGGACCGCTCCGTGCCGGTTTCCGCCCAGCGGGATATAGACGTAATCACGGAACCACGAGGAGAGGCTGATATGCCAGCGGGTCCAGAATTCACCCAGGCTTGTTGATAGGTACGGGTTGTTGAAGTTCAGGATCAGGTTGAAGCCCATGACGCGGGCCACGCCGCGCGCCATGTCGGTGTACCCGCTGAAATCGAAATAGATCTGCCAGCCGAAGGCCAGTGTGGCCAGGAGCAACGCGGGCGCGCCCTGGTCCTGCGGATGGTCATAGATCCGCTCGACATAGACGGAGAGATAATTGGCCAGTGCCAGTTTCTTGAACAGGCCGGCCAGGAAGAGCGAGGCGCCGTCGGTGAAATTCCGCACCCGGATGGGCGGGAATTGGTGGAACTGCGGCAGGAGATTCCGGGCGCGTTCGATCGGGCCCGCCATCAATTGCGGGAAGAAACAGACGAAGGTGGCGAAACGCAGGAGATTCCGTTCACGATCCACCCGGCCCCGATAGAAATCGATCGTGTAGCTCAGCGATTGGAAGGTGAAAAAGGAGATCCCGACGGGGAGCAGGTAGGGCGATCCGAACGGCATATAGG
>JANYCC010000188.1 GCA_025360495.1 Verrucomicrobiota bacterium
GGAAAACCCGCCCTCCCAGGGTGGTCGCGACAGCTCCGGGGGGGGCGGGTTTTCCTACCCGCCTTCCCACGATGCCCAGAGGCGCCCCAGGCCGTCTGAATTCAGAACAACCAAGGGTGCAAAGGGGCGCCCAAACACAAACTCCCCGGATTCGGCACCCTTGGCACCCTTGGTTGTTCAAGACTGCCCGGGTCCTCCGCGTCATTTTTTCCCGCCTCAAAGCTTGAGTGCCCCGCCTTGGGACCCTTTCCTGTTCGGCGCGTGATGCCGGACCCTTCCTCCCCCGAATTGGCCCATCTGCGCCGACACCGCTGGCTGATGCCGGTGCTGGGGATCGGCGCGGTGGTCCTGCTGGTTGGCGCCATCGCGTTCGGACCCCCGGTGTACAAGGCGTTCAAGTGGACCCGGGCGGAACATGCCGCTGCCGCCGCCGAGGACGCGATGAAACAGGGCGACTGGGAGGCTGCCTTCCGCAATGTGCGCCTCGCCGTCGGGTTGGCCCCGGACAATCCGGCGGCGCTCCGGCAGGCGGCCCGGATTTCCAGCCTCTCGGGCCATCCCAACGCGGTCCAGTATTGGCAACTGTTGATGGAACGGACCACGCCCACGCGACTGGACCGGCTGCAGTTCTCCCAATTGCTGCTACGGATTCACCGCTCCGACCTGGCGCGGGTCCACCTCATCGAGTTGCTCCGGAGCAACCCGCACGATGCCGAAGCCATGGAACTGAGCTTGGTGTTGCTGCTACAGGAGGGTCGCAATCCGGAAGCCTTGGTGGCGGCCCGCGCCCTGGCGGACGAGTTCCCGAATCGTCCCGGGGCGGAACTGCAACTTGCCCGCACCTTGCTGCAATTGGACGCCCCGTCGGCCCGTTCCGAGGCGCACCATCTGCTGTGGACCTTGGTTTTCCGTCCCGGGCCTGACAGTTTTGCCGCGCTGGCCGAGATGTCCCGGCTCCAGAAACTGTCCACCAACGAACTCCGCCTTCTCATCCGGCGCATTCCCGACACCCAGACCAATGCCCTGCTCAGCACCCTGGTCCGGGCCAATCTGCAACTCCGGCTCAATCCCGGTCTCAACCTCGCGGAATTGGGGAGCCAGATCCGCAATCTGGTCCTTCCCGGCAGCCCGGTCGAGGAACGGCTCGTGGCGACCGACTGGCTTCTGGGCAAGGCCCTTCCGGCAGATGCCCTCGAACTGAGTGGCCCGCCCTATAGCCGCACCAATGCCCTGGTGCTCCAACGCGGCCTCCAAAGCCTCGCCCAATTGGGCCGTTGGGACGCCGTGGCCGCGCAGGTCGAGGACCTGGATCTGCCGATGGAACCGGTCATGCGCGATCTCTATCGGGCCATCGTCGCCACCCGGCGCAACAAGCCGGACGAGGCCACCACCCATCTGGCATCGGCGGCCAGCAGCGCCGAGAGCAATCCGGAACAACTCCTCCTGATCGCCGGCTATGCGGAATCCCTGAACCAACCGCGGATCGCCGCCGAAGCCCTCCAACAACTGCTGGGCAACCCGACGCTTGTCCCCACGACCGCCCCTCGGATTCTTCGGTTGTTGCACCGGGTCGATGACATCCCGCCCATGCTGCAGGCACTGGACCGACTCCTTCAATTCGATCCCGGAAACGACAACCTGCGCAACGAGCAGGCCTGGCTCCGACTGCTGGGTGGGGAGCGGTTGGCGGAGAGCGTGGAAGCGGCCCAAGCCTTGGTGGAACAGCACTCCGACGAACCACGGTACGCGGCCACCCTCGCCCTCGGCCTGCTGCGGCAGGAGGATCCGGAGAAGGCGTACGAAACCCTTGAAACCCGCCATTTGGGCGAGGCCACCGCTCCCATCCGTGCCCGTCTGGTTCACTGCGCCGCCTTGGGCGCCAGCGGTCGGCGCGACGCCGCGCGACGGGCCGCCCGCGGGATCGACACCCACGGCCTTCGGTCGGAGGAACGGCTCCTGATCCAGGAATGGATCGAGAAGAATCCGGCGCCATGATCCTTTTTCCTGGGTCCACGACGGTTGACCGACCCCAAACCATCTGTATGCTTACCGCCACACAGTTCCCGCAAGCCTGATGCGTCAACTCGTCTCCATCGCCTCAAATGCCTTCATGGAGTTGGTCCGGCAGCCGATCTATCTGCTGCTGATGTCCAGCTCCTGTGGTTTCATCGTTTTCCTGGCGGCCGTCCCTTATTTCGGCTTGGGCGAGGATCCCAAGTTGGTGAAGGACATGAGCCTGGCGGTGATGCTGCTCAGCGGGTTGCTCGGAGCGGTCCTCTGTGCGTCCTCCTCGGTCGCCCAGGAAATCCGTCTCGGCACCGCCCTAACGGTGCTGGCCAAACCGGTGAGCCGGACGGTCTTCCTGCTCGGCAAATACCTGGGACTGGTCGGCACACTCACCCTGCTGGCGGCGACCACCCTGGTGGCAAGTCTCCACGCCAGTCGCATGGCCTTTGATGCCTACGGGGGGGTGGATCTGGCGGCGTTGTCGGCTTATTTCGGGGCCGGTCTGGCCAGTTATGCCGTGGCCGGCTTCCTCAATTTCTTCCTCCGGCGCACGTTTGTGGCCGACGCGGTGTTCGCCTTCGCGATCTTCACCTCGATCGCCTTCGTCTACATCAACTTCTTCACCTCCAAGCAACTGCCCTTCGGGGAGGCGGGAACCGTGGATTGGCGGTTGCTCCCGGCGGGGATCCTGATCCTGTTTGCGCTCCTGGTGCTCGCCAGTCTCGCGCTGGCCTGTTCCACGCGGCTCGACACGGTTCCCACACTGGCCATTTGCACCGCGTTTTTCTTCGTCGGCCTGGTCTCCGACTATCTCTTCGGCCAACCCGCGAAGGCCGGGGCCTGGTGGGCGGACATCCTTTATACGCTCACCCCCAACTGGCAGCAGTTCTGGCTCGCCGACGCACTCGAGGACAAGAAATCGATCCCGTGGTCGTTCGTCGGCGGCGCGGCCGGTTACATGGCCTCCTATGTGGTCGCAGCCTTGGTGTCCGCCCTCCTCCTGTTCGAGGACCGCGAGTTGAACTGACCGGATCGAAACTGCCATGAAACCCCTTTTCGTCTGCCACCCGCACGGTCGTCCGGCCCGGAAGCCGGCGCTCGACCCCGCCTTCGCCCGCCCCTGAAACCCGTCCCATGGATCGCACTTATCATCGCACCGGCCTGATCAACTGGCTCTTCCTGGCGCTGGCCGCCGGAGGGGTCGGGTTCCTGGCCCAACAATCCGACACCGCGGCGGAAAACGTCACCGCGGCGATCCTCCTTTTGGGCGCCCTGACCGCCCTGATGAGCTGGTTCCAGATGCGCCTGGAAGCCCGCGAGGAGGCCGAGAAACTCGAAATGGAGGACCTGGCGCGTCATCGCGGCGATTCCTCCCTCTTTGCCGAATCGGCAGCCGACGCTTTCCCGGCCCGGCGTGCACGGATGTCCTTCGACCGTTGGATCGTCCCGTTTTTCACGCTCGCACTCTTCGGGGCCGAAGCTTTCGCGGCGTGGTGGTTCTTCCGTGCGTTCCGCACGTGGGAAACACCGAAAACCGACCTGGCGAGCATCGCGGCCGCCTCGCTGGCCGGGATCGGTCTGTTGCTGCTGCTGCTCGGGCTGTATTCGGCCAAGCTGGCGCGATACGCCGGCGTGCGCCTCCTCCGACCCGGCGCCGCCCACCTCGTCCTCGGCGCCTTGCTGTGCTTCGTCACGGCCGGCACCTCGATCGCCGTCTATGCCGGATACCCTTCGTGGGACCGTTACCTCACTGTCGTGCTGGCCGGACTGCTCGCGCTGGTGGCGGCGGAAACGCTTTTCGTCCTCGTTTTCGAGGCGTTCCGGCCCCGGGTCAAAAGCCGCGAGGAACGCCTGATCTACGAGAGCCGCCTCATCGGTTTGCTGGGCCAACCCACCGGGCTCTTCAGCACCGCCGCCCAAGCGCTCGATTATCAATTCGGTTTCCGGGTCAGCGACACCTGGTTCTATAAATTCCTCGAAAACGCCATCTTCTGGCTCCTCGTCGCCCAACTCGGTGTCCTGCTCCTCTCCACCACCGTCACCATCATCGAACCCGGCGAACAGGGCCTCCGCGAACGGTTCGGCGCACCCGCCGGCGTCCTTGATCCGGGATTCCATTTCAAATTCCCCTGGCCGGTCGATGTCGTCCACCGCTTCAACACCAAGGCGATCCAGTCTTTCAACGTCGGCTTTGAATCCGATCCGGAGCTGGAGAGGGACAACACCATCCTCTGGACCCGGTCGCATTATAAGAAGGAGTTCAATCTCCTGGTGGCCTCGCGCGAACAAACCACCGCCGGCGGCGAAAGCGACCAGACGGTCCCGGTCAATCTGCTCAGTGTCAGCGTCCCGATCCAGTTCTCTGTCACCAACGTCACCGACTGGGCCTATGGTCACTCCGATCCCGCCCGGCTCCTCGAACAGATCGCCAATCGCGAGGTCGTCCGTTACCTCGCGTCGGTCGACATCGAGAAGGTCATGTCCTATGGCCGGCTGGAGGCTTCGCAGGAATTGCGGCGCCGCATCCAGGAACGTTCGGTCGCGGTGAAACTCGGCACGGAGATCGTCTTCATCGGCTTGCAGGACATCCATCCGCCGATCGGAAACAAGGATTCCAAGGTGGCCGGTTCCTATGAACAGGTGATCGGCGCCGAGCAGGAGAGCCAGACCCGGATCCTGGAAGCGGAGGGCATCGCCAATGAGGTGCTCCCGACCGCCCAGGCGACCGCGGCCCGGATGGTCAACGAGGCCCATGCCGGCGCCGCGGTGAAGGTCGGGGACGCGGCCGGTCGCGCCGCCCGCTTCACCCAGCAACTCGCCGTCCTGCGGGCCGCCCCGGATGTTTATCCGGCCCGCAATTACCTGGAGACCCTCCGCCTCTCGATGGCCAACTCCCGCAAATACGTCATTCTCCCCACCAACACGCACGAAATCGTCACGTTCAACCTGGAGGACAAATTCCGCCGTGATCTCACGGACGTGAACCTCGAACCGGTGAAACCCGCCAGCGACAAGAAGTAACCCCTTTCCCACGCCCATTTCCCGATGAAGAAGAACCCGTTGACGCTCCTGATCGGTGGCCTGTTGCTGCTGGTCTTCCTCGCCCTCCAACTCTGTTTCCAAGTCCGGAACACCGAGGTTGCCGTGGTCACCACGCTGGGCAAATACAGCCGTTCGGAGACCACGCCCGGACTCTATTTCAAACTCCCGCTCGGGATCCAAAAGGTCCAGAAGTTCGACCAGCGTCTCCAGACTTTCGAACGCAAATACGAACAGCAATACACCCGCGACAAGAAGTCCCCGATCCTGTCGGTGTTCGTCGGTTGGCGCGTCACCGATCCCCGGCGCTTCCTCGAGGCCCTCGGGGGCGATGCCATCCGCGCCGAGCAGGGCTTGGAGAACGTGGTGCGCGACGCCAAGAATTCCGTCATCGGCCGCCACGATTTCTCCGAGCTCATCTCGCCCGACCCGGCCAAGGTGAAGTTCGACGAGATCGAGAAGGAGATGCAGGACACCATGAGCCCGACCGCGCTCAGCGCCTACGGGATCAAAATCGAATTCGTGGGCATCAAGGAACTGGGATTGCCCGAGGCGCTGACCGCCAAGGTCTTCGACCGCATGCGCACCGAGCGGGAAAAACTGGTGAAGAAATACACCGCCGAAGGCACCTCCCGGGCCACCGAAATCCGGTCCGAGGCTGACCGGAAACGGACCGAACTCATCGCCAAGGCCGAGTTTGACGCCCAGAAGATCCTGAGCGGCGCCGAGAAAGAGGCGACCCAGTCCTACCAAGTCCTCCAACAGGATCCCGATTTCGCGGTGTTCCTCCTTTCGCTGCGCTCCCTCGAGAGCTCGCTCAAGGAACGCACCACGCTGATCCTGGATGACCAGACCCCGCCGTTCAGCCTCCTCAAGGGTGATCGCGTCGGCAATCTCCCCGGCGTCCGTGCGACAGAACATAAGTGACCCCGCCATGGCCGCCCCATCCTCCGGCAATCTCCGCCCCGTACGCCCGAACGTGAACGGCGACGACGCTTCCAGCCAGGCGCTCAGCGAGGCCCTCGGCAGCAGCCTGCTGCTCATCCGGGTCCTCGCCATCGTCCTCCTGGTCGCCTTCGCCTTCTCCTGCGTTTTCACCGTCAATCCCAGCGAGGTCGCGGTCGTCCTCCGCTTCGGCAAACCGGTCGGTGAAGGTGCCGACCAAATCCGCAAACAGGGCCTCCATTGGGCTTTTCCCTATCCCATCGACGAGATCGTCAAAATCTCGATCGGGGAATCCAAGACCATCCGCACCACCGGCGCCTGGTACGCCGTCGCCCCCGGCGACGAAGCCGCCGGCATCACCCCGTCCGGCAATCCGCAACTCACCCCGGGGGTCGATGGGCATGTCATCACCTCCGACGGCAACATCCTCCACGTCCGCGCCACGCTGCGGTATAAGATCGAGAAGCCCATCGACTACACCTTCCAGTTCACCGGGGTCACCAATCTCATCCGCAGTTGCCTCGACAACTCGATCCATTGGGCCAGCGTCCGGTTCACCGCCGATGCCGTCCTCTATGAAGACCGGGTCGGATTCCGGGATGCCATCCGCCAGCGTCTGGCCACGCTCATCGAACGCGATCGCATCGGCATCACCATCGACAACCTGGATGTCGAGGTGGTGGCCCCGCTGTTTGTGAAGACCTATTTCGACCAGGTCATCGCCGCGGGACAGGACCGGAGCAAAAAGATCAACGAGGCGCAGGGTGAATACGACCGCGTCACCCGCGAAGCCGTCGGGGAGGCCCAACGCACCCGGGACACCGGCCTTTCGATGAGCAATTCGCTGGTCCAGGCTGTCTCGGCCGACGCCCAGTTTTTCTCCGAGCAATTGGAGGATTATCGGAAGAACCCGCAGTTGTTCCGCGACCGCCTCCGGATCGCCTCGCTCGCCCGCATCCTGACCAATGCCCAGGACAAATTCTTCCAACCGGCGCGGGTCGGTGAAATCCGCATCGGCCTGAGCCGTGAACCCGAGGGCCCGAGGAAATCGGACCCGAACCAGCGCTAAACCACGAATTTTCCGGACCATGCAAGTCACCAGCCTTCTCAATGCCGACCAGGAGCCGAAACTGCACCCCGACGGGTGTGAATGCGGCACCGACCATGGCGGCCTCGACCATTCGCACACGAACGTGAAGCTCTGGCAGACCCTGTTGGGCGCCGTCTTCATCGCCAATTCGTTCGTCGTCGACCTGCTCTTTGACCGGGCCGCCACCGTCCGGGATCTCAGCGCCCTCGTCGGGGCCGTCATCCTCGCCACCCCCATCCTGATCGTCGCCTTCAAGGATCTCCGACTCGGCCGGTTGTCGATCAATGAACTGGTCGCACTGGGCGTGCTCGCGTCCGCCGCCAACGGTGACTTCCGCACCGCCGGCATCGTCGCGTTCTTCATGCTGCTCGGGGAACTCATCGAGACCCGCACCGCCGCCGGCGCCCGCGCGTCGATCCAGTCCCTCGTCCGCCTCACCCCGACCAAGGCCCGACGCCTCGACGCCGGCCGCGAGGAGGAGATCCCGGCCAGCGAACTGAAGGTGGGCGACACCATCCGGATCCGTCCCGGCGACAACATTGCGGCGGACGGCGTGATCACCTCCGGCCAGGCATCGATCAACCAGGCGAACATCACGGGTGAATCGCTGCCGGTGGACAAGGCTCCGGGAGACCAGGTGTTTGCCGGCACGATCAACCTCACCGGCGCCCTTGAGGTGAAGGTCACCAAGGCGGGCCAGGACACCACCATCGGCCGCGTCCGCGAACTGATCCTGGCCGCGGAAAAGACGAAGCTTCCGTTCATGCGGATCATTGACCAGTACATGGGATATTATACGCCCCTGGTCCTGGTCATGGCGGCCCTGGTCTGGGCCTTCACCCGCGACCTGAACCGCGTCATCACGATCCTCATCGTCGCCTGTCCCTGCGCCTTCATCCTGGCCACGCCGACCGCCATGGTGGCCGCCCTGAGCGCCGCCGCCCGCCTCGGCATCCTCATCAAGAACATCGCCGACCTCGAGGCCGCCGCCCGCATTTCCGCCTTTGTTTTCGATAAGACCGGCACGCTCACCACGGGCCGCCTGGTCGTCAGCCGCCTGCACCCGCTCGGCGACACCACCGCCGCCGATCTCCTCCATGTCGCCGCCAGCGCCGAACGATTCTCCAACCACCCGACCGCCCGCGCCCTGGTCCAACTCGCGGGTGAGGCCGGTGTTCCGCTGGCCGACGTCAATGACTTCCGCGAGACCGCGGGCCGTGGTGTTTCCGCCACCGTGGATGGCCGCCGCATCATCATCGGGCGCGCGGCCTTCCTGCGGGACCAGGCGATCGCCGGTGATTTCCTGGGGACGGTGGATCTCGACGAGACCGCCGGATTCTCTCTGCTGTTTGTCGCGCGGGACGGCCAGTACGTGGGCTGGGTCGGACTCCAGGACCAGACCCGACCCGAAGCAGCCGAGGCGATCCGGGAACTGCAGGCCGCCGGCATCCGCCGCATCGCGATGGTCAGCGGCGACCGCAAGCCCGTCGCCGAACGGGTCGCGCAGGAGATCGGGATCACCGAGGTCGTGGCCGAATGCCTGCCGCAGGACAAGGTGGAGTTCGTGAAGGCCACCAAGGCCAAGGGACACCGGGTCGCGGTGATCGGTGACGGCGTGAACGACGCGCCGGCGCTGGCGGCGGGTGACATCAGCATCGCGATGGGTGCGGCGGGATCCGAGGTCGCAATCAGTTCCGCGACGATCGCGCTGATGAACAATGATCTGCGGCGCCTGCCTTTCCTGATCAAGCTCAGCCGCATGTCGCGCTCGGTGATCAACCAGAACTTCCTGTTCGGCGTGTGTTTCATCATCGGGGGCCTCACCGCCGCCGTGCTGAATTACCTCAATCCGATCGTCGCCGCGCTCATGCACAATGCCGGTTCGCTCATCGTCGTGTTCAACAGCGCCCGTCTGGTCCGCATGGGCGAGGAAATGGAACCGTTCCTCACCGCCCCGGAACCCGAACCGCCCGCGGCCCGGCCCCCGGCGCCCTCCACCCCGACCCTGATCCCGGCCAACGCCTGATCTCCGACCCACCATGGCCCCGACCCCCGAACCCACCCGCCCCCCCATCTCCGACGAGATCGTGGTCCGCGTCGCCGGGCTCACCAAGGTCTTCAAGGACTTCTGGGGCCGCCCCAAGGCCCGGGCCGTCGACAATGTCGATTTCGAGATCCGGCGCGGCGAGATCTTCGGGCTGCTCGGCCCCAATGGCTCGGGCAAGTCGACCACCATCAAGATGCTGCTCGGCCTGCTGTACCCCACCAAGGGTCACATCACCGTCTTCGGCCAGTCGCCCCGGGACGTGAAGACCAAGGGCCGCATCGGCTTTCTCCCCGAGGAGAGTTATTTATATAAGTATCTCACCCCGGGCGAGACCCTCGACTTCTTCGGCAGCCTGTTCCAACTCGACGCCGACCAGCGCCGCAACCGCACCGAACAGCTCATCGAAATGGTCGGCCTCAACCAGGCCCGCTCCCGCACCGTCGGGGAATTCTCCAAGGGCATGCAGCGCCGCATCGGCATCGCCCAGGCCCTCATCAACAATCCGGACCTCATCATCCTCGATGAACCCACCGCCGGCCTCGACCCGATCGGCTGCCGCGAGGTCAAGGACCTGATCCGCACCCTGGCGCGGGGCGGCAAGACCGTCATCCTGAGCAGCCACCTGCTGGCCGACGTCGAGGACGTCTGCGACCGGGTCGTCATCTATTACGGCGGTCGCATCCAGGCCCAAGGCACCCTCCGGGAACTGCTCGCCACCCCCGACGAGATCCGCTTCACCGCCCCGCTGCTCTCGCGCGAGGTCACCGAACAGGTCCTTGCCCTGCTCCGCACCGAGGGAGGGGACCGGGTCCGCCTCGAAAACCCGACCCAGAACCTTGAAAGCTATTTCCTCGGAGTGGTCGAACGCGCCCGCGCCCAGGCCGAGACCAGCGGCGCCACCAGTGGCAACCGCGTCGCCGCGTTCATCCGGGCCGGTTCGTCCGACGCCCCGAATTCCCAGGCGGACACCGTCCTGGATCGCCTGACAAAATCCGCGGAAGTCGCCCCTGTCGCCGCCATCCTCCCCGCCCCGGCAATCCCCGCGATCGACGCCTCCCGCCTCGACGCCCTGACACGGAACGAAAAGCCCACCGCCGCGATTCCCAACGGCGCGCAGGCCCCGGCGGCCGGCACCGCGTCCCCTTCCCCGGTCGCCCCCGCCGACCTGGCGCAGGCGAATGAAAAACTCTCCAACCTCCTCGGCGGCCGGAAGTCCCCCTGAGTCCGCATGAAGCGCCGCTTCGAAATCTATACCGACGGGATGGGAAACCGGCGGGCGGTCCCCGTGGGATTCTCCCCCGTGGCCGCGCTGTTCACCTTCGTCTGGGCATTCACGCGACACCTCTGGGTCGAGGGGGCCGGCTTGGTGGCGCTCCGGTTGCTGATCTACGGGGTCCTCTATTCCAACCGCCTGCCGCTCGGGTTCTATATCGCGGCCGATGTCTTGGTCGGACTGCTCGTGGGGTTCAATGCCCGGCATCTGCGGGAACTTTCCGCCGAACGCGCGGGTTTCAGTTACACCTGCACGGTCACCGCCCGCAATGGCGCGACGGCCCTCGCGATGCTGGCCCAGTTGGGTGGGCAACCGTTGCCGGAATGGCGGCCGCGTCCTCTCGGCGGCGTCCCCGATTTCACGCCGCGATCGCTCCGCGGGCTTCTCGCCGTGGCGTTGCTCACGCTCAAGGCCGCGTTCCGTTACCGGTTCGTCGTGGTCATCCTCGTCCTCCTGCTGATCGCCGTCTTCGCGCTTCCCGGCATGATCAAGCTCGACGGCACCGCGACCGGTTTCAGTCAGATCCTGCTTTCCTATAATCTCACCGCGATCACCGCGCTGCTCGGCTTCAGCACCCTCTGGCTCGCCTGCGGCACCCTCGCCCGCGACATCGAGGACATGCAGTTGTTCCTCGTCGTCGCCAAACCCGTCCCGCGCTGGCAGATCTGGCTCGGGAAATGGCTCGGCATCATGATCCTCAACACCGGCATGATCGCCCTCTCCGGAACGATCGTCTTCGGCCTGCTCCACGTCCGCTCCGCCCAACTCAAGCCGGACGAACTCCAAAAGCTCCGCAATGAGGTCCTCGTCGCCCGCGAGACCGTCCGACCGCCCGTCCCCAATCTCGATGCCGACGTGGAGCGGATTTTCACCGATCGCCGCCGCGACGCCACGGTGGCCACGATGGATCCCCAGTTTGTCCGCCAACAGATCCGGGCCCAACTCACCGGACGCCTCCAGGCCGTGCCTCCCGGGCAATACCGCCCGTTGCCGTTCCTCGTCGACCTCGGCCGCGGGGCCCGCGAGCGCTACCACGACCGGCCGCTTTATATCCGCGTGAAGTTCAAAACCACGGATTATGTCCCCAGCGAGGTCGCCTTCACCCACGGTTGGGAGATCGGCGGCGGAAAGAACGTCGCCCCGGAACGCTTCTCCAACAGTTTCGGACCGGACGCCTCCACCGAATTCCCCATCTCCGCGGACCAGATCGACGACAACGGACGCCTCTCGATCCGTTACGCCAACCTGTCCCCGTTGACCGTGATTTTCATGAACGAGGAAGGCATCGAAGTGCTCGTCCCGGAAGCCGGCTTCGCCCTCAATTTCGCCCGCGGCCTGGTGGTCATCCTTTGTTGGCTCGGCCTGCTCGCCGCGCTCGGCCTTTTTGCCGCCAGCTTCCTCTCGTTCCCCGTCGCCGCCTTCGTTTCCCTCGCCCTCCTCGTCGTCGGACT
>JANYCC010000265.1 GCA_025360495.1 Verrucomicrobiota bacterium
GCTCGAACTGGCCGCCATGTTTGCGGCTTTGGCGGCGCCGGGCGCGGTCCACCAGAATGCGCCGCATCACTTCGGCGGCCACGGCGTAAAAGTGCTCGCGACTCTTCCAGCTCGCGTCCGTTTGCGCGGCGAGGCGCAACCAGACCTCATGCACCAACGCGGTGGGTTGCAATGTCTGTCCCGGGGTTTCACCCGCCATTCTCACCGCGGCAAGCCGACGCAACTCGTCATACACCAACGGGAGCAATTCGCCGGCGGCCGGGGCGTCTCCCGACTGAACCTGTTCGAGGATGCGGGTTATTTCGCTCACCAACGCATGGGTATGCTCGATCTGTCAGAATGTCGAAATTGAAAAGGCTAGCTCTGGCTCAATCGCTTGACCGGCGCGTCGAAATACAACTCATGCGCCTCCCGCAACACCTCCGGGATCCGCGCCGCAAACGGACTCCGCGCCACCACCCCCGCCAACTTCCCCCAGTCCAGCTTGGCCACATGTTCGCCCGGGAACCAATGGTCCGCGTTGCCCAGCATGTTGTACCGGAATTTCGCCCATTCCGTCAGCCCGAATGGCTGAGCATACGTCCATAACCGGAGGATTTCGACCAGGTTGACGGCACCCGGCACCTCGGAAAACTCCGGCAACCCCGCCCACCATCGCCGGCACCACTCCGCCCCGTGCACCCGCTCCATCTCCTCGCGCAGTCTTCGCTCCACCGGTTCCACCACCGACTCCGCCCGCTCATAATGCCCCAACCCCTCGACATGCTCGTCAAAGTCCTCCGGCCGCGCCGCGCCCACCGACAGCGTGTGCACCTCCGGCCGGGCCAGGCAGTACAGGTCGTTGAATTGCATCGGGGTCAACGGCGCCACCAACGGACGCAATTTTGGCAATTCCAGGTACAGTTTCCCGCCCTTGTCATTCGGACTGATGATGAACACCCCCATGTCCCGCTGCGCCGCCTCCGCCAGGCACGGACGGTTCAAATCATTCACGAAATACCAGTGCAGGTTCACATAATCGAACTCGTCACTCCGGATCGCCGCCGAGATCACATCCGGCGTCCCGTGCGTGCTGAACCCGACGAACCTCACCCTGCCCTCCCGCTGCAGTTCGCGACACACCTCCAGGCAACCGCCCCGGCGCAAAGTCTCGTCCAGGTGCCCCAGATGATTGATCCCATGCAGGGACAACAATTCCACGTGGTCCAATCCCAGATGACCCATGGAGACCTCGAACGTCTCGCGAAACTCCTTCGCCGTCGCCTTCGGCGCCACCTTGGTCTGGACGATCAGCTTTTCGCGCGGAAACTGCGCCAAAACCGGCCCCAATTGCATTTCCGACGAACCATATCCGCGCGCGGTCTCGATGTGGTTGATCCCGAGCTCGACCGCCCGATGGATCGTCGCCTCCAGGTTGGCCTGCCCTTCCGGCTTCACCTCGGACCACGGGACGTCAGACCACGACTGCTGGTAACGCATCCCGCCGCAGGAAAAGACCGGCATCCGGAGGTTCGTGCGGCCGTAGCGGCGGTATTTCATCGCCCCGGTTCATGCCATGGCCGCCGCCCAAAGCCAACCACGGGATTGCCTTCCCTCAACGCGGCACCAGATAGTCGCGGGTCCAGGAAGGCCGGGCCGGTCGCGGATTGGCATACAACAGGCCCACCCATTCCCCATCCGTATACCGCCTCAGTCCGGGCGCTGTGAACTCGTAGTGGCTCAGGGTCGGACCCGCATACACCATCCGGTCCGTTCCGCTGTCCACCGCGATCAACACCAGATCCACCGCTCCCACGGCCTCATGCAACACCCCTCCCGGCCAAACGGGATCCGGCGGCGCCGTGTGGACATCGGTGACCAATTCATCCCGGCGATCGGAGGCGTTGATGTCGGTGTTCGACGGCAACAGGGCCCCGTAATCCTTATAGAACAGCCCCGGAAACCACCCGTCGAAAGTCTTCCCCAAGTACGGATGATCCTGGGCATTCATCGTCGAGCGCACAAACAGGGTCTCCGCATCGGTGAACGGGACTCCGGCCAGTTCCTTCGCGGCGAGATCCCGCAATTGCCCCATCTTCGCCGCGAAATTCTGGCAATGCTGCACCCGGGCGGTCCTGCGGGCCGCGAGGCTGACCAAGATCGCCGGGCCTCCCGGATTCCGCGGGTCCGGCACTTGGATCGTCCCGGAAGCACCCAATCGCATCAGGTCGGTCGCGGTCGCTTCCGCCAGCACCCGCATCGCCTCCCAGAATTCCACACGCGGCTCGACATAGCCGGCCGGATACTCGCACAGGATGATGCCGGTAAGGTTGCGCCGCATAAAGCACGGTGTCGTGACGCAATTGGGTCCAGGACGCCAACTGCGTGTTCACCGTCTTGTGCGCCCACGCCCGGGTCCGCAACGCTTCCGGATACCGGGGATCCGTCGTCGGTTCGGACAGCATCCGCAGGGCATATAACCACCGGTCATAAATGCCGTCGGTCCACACCGCCGGATCTTGTCCATCAAGGGTCGCCTTGACCGCCATCAGATTATGTTGGTACGGCAACCCCGACTCAACGATCCCCGCGGCGATCTCCGGCGTCACCTGCCGGTTGCCGGACACCCCGAACGCGACGTCCAACGCCGTCGGCAGGCGCCGCACCACCTTGCCATTGTAGGTTTTTCCGTCCGGCAATTCCTGGTTCCAGCGGACCCGGTCAAAGGTGACCTCGGACGTGACCCAACCATCCGGGATGAACCGTTGCCCGGTCAGGGCGAACACCCGGGGCAACTGGATCTGCGCCGGGCCGTTCGGGGAGACATAGGTCGCATTGGCATAGGCCTGCACCCCCAGGTTCCCGGTCAAAAGGTCGGCCTGGGCCTGCGCCAGGCGACCCGGCGTGTTCGCTGCGGCCAGGGTCAGACCCGTCGCCGTCCGCAAGGGTCCAAGTTCTCGCAGCGTCAATGCCGCGGCCCGGCCCACGAACACCCGCAACAGATCATCGACGCCTCCCCAAGTGGTCATCGTCCCCGCCCTTTGCGACAACTCGTCGAGGACCACGGCGGTGCCGGCTTCGCGGGTGGACGCCTGCGGACCCGCCACACGCAGGTCCGCAATCGCCGTCCACATGAAGGTCTGGAAATACCGACCCAGGGCCGCGGTCCGCGTATAATGCCCGCGCACCGTGAACTGGGAGAAATCGAACCGGCGCGCCTCCCCCCAGAGCGGATAGTCATCGCGATAAGCACCGGCCTGCACGGCCGCCAGCGTGTCGGCCACCCGGGCGTTCTGTCCCAGCACCGAGCCCACGGGCGTGCCCCGCAACAGCGACCGTCCGACCGTGATGAAATAATCGGCGTCCAGCACGCTGTCCCGGAGCGGACCTGTGCCCACCGAGGCGGACACGCTGCCGACCTGCCCGGCCAACCCGTCCAAGATCCCGCCCAAGGCCTGGGTCAACTGCGTCTCCTCCAATTCCCCCAGCATCGCCTGGTACGACCAATGCCAGGCGTGCAGGGCCGAATCCGCCGAGACAAACACCGGCAGGTCGTCGGTGAAGATCTTATAATACACGTCCGCGAAACTATAGGACCCGAGCCGTTCGCTCACCACGAAGCCATTGGTCCGGAACCGGGCGGACTCCTCGGCATTGAGCCGGAAATCATAGAGACGGCGGTCCGGGGAATTCGCCGGCAGGGTCGCATTGAACACCGCCGGGTCCGTGTTGAACAGGTCCCAATACCGCGCGGAGGTCGGGTCGAAGCTTATCTGCGCCAGATACCCGTTCGTGGGGTTGGATTGCGCGATGAATTCCTCCACGGTCGGATATCCCAACCGCTGCAATTGCTCCGCCATCACCCGGCCGTAGCCGAGGAACACCGTGCCATCGGAAGGCCCGCCATTGTCCGTCACGGAGGATTGCATCCGGTAAAACCGCGGGGTCCCAGGCGACACCGACAGCTTCACCGGGGCCTTGGGATCGTCGCCGGGCAGGAGCATCGCCCCGGGAGTCCACACCCGGAGATCGGTGCTTTCCTCAACGTTCAACTGGTAATCGGTGCCCGCGACGGGCGCGACCGGGACCGTTGGAAGATATAACTCCGCCTGGCCGCCCACCTTCCGGATTCGCAACGGTCCCGGCGGTGCGGCAGCATCCAGCGGGGCGAACCCGATCATCACGCCAGTCATGAGCGAAAGGATTCGGAGCCGGGCCTGGGACATGGCCGATGATTAGATCCATGTTCCGGCCAAGGTCAATGCCGGGTTCATGGGCGGCTTGGGACGGGGCGGACCTCCGGGTTGGGGTTGGGGAGATTGCCGGGGTTTTGAACAACCAAGGGCGCAAAGCGCGCGGGCACAAGACCGTGGGTGATCAGCATTAGTTTTTGCGTCCGATTGCGTTTTTTTTGCGGCTGAGATTCCCAAGCCGCGGCCGACAGCGCCCCCCACCTCCTCACGCCAACACTTCCCGGATCACCGTGCCATGGACATCAGTGAGCCTCCGTTCGATGCCATTATGTTCGAAGGTGAGTTGCTCGTGGTGGAGGCCCAGCAGGTGCAGGATCGTCGCGTTGAGATCGTGGATCGAAAGGATGTTCTCCACCGCCTGCCGTCCCAGTTCGTCGGTGGCGCCGTGGCTGAAGCCCCGCTTCACCCCGGCCCCGGCCAGCCAGCAGGTGAATCCGTCGGGGTTGTGGTCCCGCCCTTGGGAGCCCTTTTGGAACATCGGCATGCGCCCGAACTCGGTGCACCACACGACCAGGGTGTCCTCCAAAAGCCCGCGCTGCCGGAGATCGCACACGAGCGCCGCCGCCGGTTGGTCGAGGATCGCGGCGTGGACATCATATTGCTCCCGCAGTTTGTTATGGCCGTCCCAGTTGAGTTCGCCGCCGCTGGCATAGGCCCCGTTGAAAAGTTGAACGAACCGCACACCCCGCTCCAGTAGCCGTCGGGCCAGGATGCAATTCCGGGCAAAGGCGGCCTTCGTCGGGTTCCGGGTGTCGTCGGCACCGTACATTTTCAACAGGTGCGCGGGCTCGGTGGAAAGATCACTGATCTCGGGAACGCTCAACTGCATCCGGGCCGCAAGTTCATAACTCGCGATGCGGGCAGCCAGGCTGCCGTCACCGGGATGACGTTCCAGATGGTGCCGGTTCATCCGTTGCAACAGTTCGCGCGCCGCACGGTCGCTGGCGGGTGGCGTCCCGAGGGGCGATGTCAGGTGGCGCAAGGGTTCCTTGGCGCTGAAAGGCGTGCCCTGGAATTCCGCCGGCAGGAAACCGGGTCCCCAGTTGTTGACACTGGCCTGCGGCACGCCACGCGGATCCGGGATCGCGACAAAGGCCGGCAGATCCTGGTTCTCGCTTCCCAACGCATAGCTCACCCACGCCCCGATGCTGGGAAACCCGTCCGGCACGAAACCGGTCGACAGGAAGTTCTCGCCCGGCCCATGGGTGTTCGTCTTGCTGGTGAGCGAATGGATGAAGGAAACCTCGTCCGCGAGTTGCGCCAGGTGCGGGACCAGGTCCGAGATCATCTTCCCGCTCCGCCCACGCGGACGGAATTCATACTGCGGCCGGGCCAGGTTTCCCGCCGGTCCTTGAAAGGTGACGGCCGGTCCCCCGGCCAAGGGTTGGCCATCGTGACGGATCAGCGCCGGCTTATAATCCCAGGTCTCCAACTGGCTCACCGCACCGGCGCAAAAGATGACCAACGCCCGGCTGGCCTTGGGGGGGAAATGCGGTCGCCGCGGGGCATAAGGCCGTGTCGGATCGATGACGGGACGCTCCCCCGCCAGCAGCCCTTCGCGACCCAGCAAATGAGTCAACGCGATGGCACCCAACCCGGTGGCCGTATGCGCCAGGAATCCCCGGCGGTCCAACAGGTGACGGCCTGTGACGGAGAGATTCTCAGCGCGGTTCATAAAAGAGGAGGAGGAGAGGGAGTAGGCACCGCAGCCGGAGCGCATTCCCATGCGCCGCTACGACGGCCCGTTCCGTCCCCCCTCGCCCCGTGAGGAACGAGCGGGGAGAGGGCCGGGGAGAGGGGTCCGCCAGTTTCACGGCAGGAAGAGGAATTCGTTGCTATTATATAAGGCGCGGCATAGCGAGGCCAGTCCCTGCTCATCAACCACAGGCCGGGCATCCCGCAGTTCGTCCGGGTCGGGCCCCCGCCCCAATGCCAACCGGTAGGCCCATCGGATCTGGACCGCTACGTCCGCCCCCACCTCCGCCCGCACCCGCACGGCGAAGGCCTCGGACTGTTCCAGCGTGAACCGGCTGTTGAACAGGTTCAGCGCTTGGATCGGCGACGTCGACGGACGCCGTCGCGGTGCACTCTGTCCGGCATCCGGACAATCAAAGGCTCCGAAGACCGCCTCGGGTTCCATCCGCACCTTGTGCGCATACACCATGCGCCGCAGACCCTCTTCCCCGAACGATTCCACCGGCGGGAATCCGGTCAGCCCGTCGCGTGACCGGAACAGATCATATTTTGGACTGCCCATTCTCAGGTTCAGCCGCCCATTCACCGCCAACATGGAATCACGGATCATCTCGGCATCCAGCCGGCGCGACGGAAACCGCCACAACAACCGGTCGTCGCCATCCCGCGCCTGCGCCGTGGCGTCGATGCGATCGGACTGTCGGTACGTGGCGGAACCCACGATGAGGCGGTGCAGATGCTGCATCGACCAACCGGAGCTGATGAATTCCGCCGCCAGCCAATCCAACAAGCCCGGGTGGGAGGGTCCCGCCCCCTTGATGCCGAAATCGCTGGGGGTCTCCACCAGTCCGATCCCAAAATGCCCCTGCCAGATCCGGTTCACCATCACCCGCGCCGTGAGTGGGTTCGCCGGATTCGCAATCCACGCAGCCAGGGCGACACGGCGCTTTTGCTCCGCGGCCGTGGAAACCATCGCCAACCCACCGAGAATCCCGGGCACCGCCGGCTCCACAACCTCACGCGGTTGCTCCGGATCGCCCCGATGCAACCGATGCGTGGCCTCTGGCACCGAGAAAACACCCCCGAAAACCATGGGACCGCCGGTGAGCATCGCGAGCTTCGCCTCCAAGCCTTTCTGATCGCTTTGCAATCGGGTCACCTCCTTCACCTCCCCGGCCGTCAGTTCTCCGGTATATAAGGTCGGCCTCTCCTTCTCCCCGGGCACAAACTTCTTCCGGTCATCGGAAGTCGCGACGGTCGCCCAGGCCCCGCCTTCGTCGGCAACCTCAATCCGGTATTCCACCGGCAGGCGGTCCGCAAATTCCCCCTCGCGATCCCTACCCCAGACGACGCGATCGATCCTCTGCGCCTGCGGGAACTCCAGTTCCACCCAACCGCGCCCCTTTTCGGCGGAGACCCAACTGTGCCCATTGCCGTATTTCCCGTCGTTGATGTGCTCCAACCGGTGGAAGGGTGAACCGGACAGCGTGCCCGATGCCGTGGCCCTCGTCCCGGCATTGGCGAGCGCAATGTTCCGCGACCCGGGCCCGCTGGTGTAAACCTCCAACTCGTCCAGGCACGGTTCCAATGTATTGCAGGCGGTGATGGTGAAGCGCAAACGTCGGGCGACCACCGCGGCGAACCGGTCGGTCGTCCGGAGCGGGTTCACCGCCGGACGGAGCGGCGGCAGCGACACCAACCGCGTCATGGCCTCCAAGGTCGGTCCCGCCTCCAGGGTATAAGACGTCGCCAACCGGTCGGTGAGCACGCCCTCCCGATCCCGACCCCAGATCACCTTCCCGATCCGCTCCGTCTTCCCCAGATCGAAGAGAAGCCATCCGCGACCCGCCTCGTCGGACATCCAACTGTGGCGGTTGCCGTACCGGCCATCATTGACGTGCTCCAACCGGTGGGCTTCCGACGTGCGGCTCCCGGACGCCGTGACGAGGGTCCCGCCGCCGGCCAATGCAACGTTCCGCGGCGTGTCCCCCGCCGTGAAGATCTCAAACTCATCCACGCAGGGTTCGATGAGGCCCAACGTCGGATGCCGGTTGGCATCATGGATGGTGAAGCGGACAAACCTCGCCTCCAAGGGTGGAAAGGTCTCCTCGTTCTCACGCGCATGGGTCTCGCGACGGTTCACCGGACCCGGGTGCGCCAACGGCACGAAACCTTCCAATTGTCTTTCGATCTCCGCCAACCGACGTTGCAAGGCCACGGCTTCCAAAGCGCGGGCCCCGGCCTCCGGCGACCTGATCGGGCGATCCCCATAATTGACCCCGGAGAAGAACGCCTGAAGGGCATAATAGTCACGTTGCAGAACGGGGTCGAACTTGTGGTCGTGACACCGCGCGCACCCGATGCTCAGGCCCAGGAAGGTCTGACCCGTGTTGCTGACGATCTCACTGAGGGAGTCCTGCCGGGCGAGGCGTTTGGAGATGTCGTCCGCCCCGATCTGGCCGGGCAAGAGTGCCGCCGCAGTCACCAAAAACCCGGTCGCGGCATCCTCACCCGAAGCATCCCCGGCGATCTGTTCGCGGATGAAACGGTCATAGGGCCGGTCCTCATTGATCGCCCGGATGACATAATCCCGG